>NZ_AYSF01000055.1:0-20439 GCF_000498995.1 Geobacillus thermopakistaniensis | reverse complement strand
TTTTTCATCATCATTCAATAATATGAAGAAAACGGCTCGCTTTCATCCCACCCCTCAAGGAGCGGGCTTTCTCGCTCGCTGATCTGTAATGTGATGCTGAGACAAAACAGAAGCCCAATCGGCCTCTGCTTTGTCCCCACCTTTAACGGCTTAAGACTTGCAGCATAAACCGCTCGACATCATTTTCCGGCCCAATGAATTCCACGTCCGTTCCGATGGCTTGGAAGTGTTTGCGGGCGAAGGCAATTTTCGCTGCTTCACCGGGACGCAGTTCGCCCTCCCATTCCTGTCCTTTCGTCTCGAGGACGAAGTACAGTTTTTCCTCACCATCCTTTTCGATGACAAGCGCCCAGTCGGGATTGTAGGAGCCGATTGGGGTGTCAATTTTAAACCAACTCGGCAGTTTGACGTACACTTTTACGTTTTCATCGTGTTCAAAACGTTTGGCGAACCGCTCTTCCACCTCAGAATCGTAAAGGATATGGTCAAACGGCGATTTTTCGCTCGGGATGGCGTTGTCGTTCAAATAGGCGAGCAGCTCTTCATTTTGGAACAGCTCGACCGCGTAATACGCATCATCACCAATTTTGTAATATTTCACGCCATCTTTCAGCAGCAGCCTCATTTGGCGCTGGATGATGTTCGCCACTTCTTCAATAAACTTTTGCGGATTGTTTTTGAAATCATCGAGCCGCTTGCAGCCGGTCAAAATGCGCACGATCGTCTTCCGCGTTAAATTCGTCCGGTTTTGCAGCTCGGTGATGAGATCCGGGAGCGTATGGTGCAAACTCACGTAATCTTCCACTTTTTCGCTGATCGTTTGCGCCTGTACGCCTGTCACATGATCAATTTCCACCCGTCCTTTTCGGCTGACAATGCGGATTTTCTCAATCGGCCTCATTTCTTGAATGGCGGCAATGCATAAGTCAATGAGCTGTTCGCTGTCAAAATCAACGGAATAAACGGTTTTATATTTGATTTTATCCCACAGCCGCGTGAACTCCTCTTGATTAAGGACCGCCATATTGACATGGACTTTTTTCTTTTTCGTCCCGTCTTTGATCGGCAATGCTTGCAAATGGCGTTTGATCTCTTTCACGATGGACAATAGCCACGGCTGGAATTCATCGCTCAGATGGAGATCATAGTTTTCAATGGCTCGTTTGAGTTTTTCCGTTGCTTTGCTCTGTTTGTCAATATAGCCGTTTTGTTTTAATTCCTCATACAGCTTCAATGATAAATCATAACCCATTTGCACCGGCTCTTCCGTCGCCTCGTCCACATAAACGAGTTTGGCAAATACATGTTTTTCGATTTTGCCGAACTGGATGCCCGTATCTTCTTCAATCTCTCTTTGCAAAGTGGCAACAAATTCTTCATATGACTCATTCGCCATAACCGTCAATATGTTGATATGATCGTCATGCACCCGTTCCCCGTTTTGGTTGACAGCCAAACGCAAACCACGCCCGATTTCCTGGCGCCTCGATACATACGTGCCTGACGAGTCTTTCAACGTGCAAATTTGGAAGACGTTCGGGTTGTCCCATCCTTCACGGAGCGCGGAATGAGAGAAAATGAAGCGGAGCGGCTCATCGAGGCTGAGCAGCCGTTCTTTGTCCCTCATAATGAGATTGTATACATCTGTATCCGCCTCTGTATTCCCTTTCGTATCTTTCAACCGTCCTTTTTTATCTTGAGCAAAATAGCCATTATGCACCTTCTCGATGTCTTGGTCAATGCCCGGATCGTCCCAGAGCGGACGGTATTTCGGCTTTTGCATTAAATTCCGATACTCTTCCTCAAACATGATCGCATATTTTCCTTTTACCGGCTGGCCTTCTTGATCATAGTCGCGGTAATGAGCGACCTTGTCGATAAAGAACAAGCTGAGCACTTTAATCCCACGCGGGCGGAGCCACAATTCTTTATTTAAATGCTCTTCAATCGTTTTGCGGATTTGATACCGCTTGATGGCATCGTCATCGACATCCCCGATTGCGTCGCCCACACCGAGTCGGTAGCCATTGATTTCAACCGCTTCATTTCCTTCTGTCCAATCGATTTGCTCGACGATATATCCGCGGTACAGTTCGCGCTCTCCGGAAATGTCATACAAATCATCGCCGTATTTGACCGTTTTCGTCATCCGTTTGATCTTCCCGCGCGATTCGACATCGAGCTCAATTTTCGCTTTTCGCTCTTTCACCTCAATGAGCTTGATGTACGGCACATTGAACGACGGTTCGGATCGGACAGACATGACTTCAATTTTTTTCACCAGCTTTTGATTATAGGCGTCAACCGCATCAAGGCGGTACACCATATGATACTTGTCCACATGCGTCGCCGAGTAGCGCAGCGTACAAAGCGGGTTGAGCGACGCGATCGCTTCCTTCGATTTCGGCGTCGTATCGACGCTTTGCGGCTCATCGATGATCACGATCGGATTCGTCTGTTGGATAAATTCAATCGGGCGATACCCGTTTAGACGGTCGTTCGGCCGATGAATGACGTTCGCCTTATCTTCTTTTTCCGGATCTTCAAAGCTTTTGCGGAACGCATCGATATTGATGATCATGATTTGAATCGTTGTCGCCGTCGCAAAATTGCGGACTTGATCAAGCTTCTGCGAATCGTAAATAAAATATTCCGCCGGAGTGCGGTCGTACAGTTCATCGAAATGGTCGCGAGTGATTTGCAGCGACTTGTACACTCCTTCGCGAATCGCCACGGACGGAACGACGATGACAAATTTCGTAAATCCATAATGCTTATGGAGCTCATAAATCGTCCGCAAATAGACGTACGTCTTCCCCGTCCCCGTCTCCATTTCAATCGTAAAATGCATGCCATCGAGCCGCTCGCTGCGCGGCAGGCCGTTTCTCACCTGGATGTCTTGGACGTTTTTTAAAATTTCCTCAGGCGTCAGGTCAAGCCGATTCCCGACGCCCAAGTCCGTTTGAAGCATTCCCGCCTCAGGGCCGTACGAAACGGTGAAGTTCGACTGGTTCAGTTCCTGTCCTTTGAAAATATGCACCACCGACTCAATCGCGCGCCGTTGGTAGTCCAAATCCGCGTTAAACTTCAGCTTCATCGGTTATACACTCCTAACATCCGTGATGCCGTGCTTTTTCAACGTTTGCAAGGCGTTCGTTTTCACCGCGTCGCTCATAAAGCCGGATTCTTTAAAAATGACTTTCGGCGGCATATGCTCGGATTGATATTTCAACATCTCCTGAACGATATCCAAATCGATGTCATCTTCTAAACATACTAACACGGAACCATAGGCAACGTTATAAATCGTTTTGCCGTTATAATCAATTTCTTCAATCGGTGTGGTGAGCGGCAGGCCGATTTTCAGTAAAATCTCATACAACAAATCTTCTTTCGTGCGGTCTTCTTTAATGTTATCCTGCAAATCGAAAAGGGTTTGCTCCAAGTTATCGAAATCAGGATCCCATGTTTTCACGTTGGAAGAATCGAGCTTAAACACTTTAAAGCCAATATCTAAATCCGTTTTTCCCGTTTCCTGAACGATCTTTTCACCAGCGCGGCGGATGCGTTCTTTGCCGATTTCACAAATGTTTTTATACCCTGCTTTATACGCCTCTGACTTTTCATCTGTCTTCTCTGGCAACTGCACCATAATAAACTTGCGATTGCCGCCGTCTTCAGCGTTTAACTGCATTACCGCGTGGGCGGTGGTGGCGGAGCCGGAGAAGAAATCAAGAATGATGTCATCTTGGTTCGATACCATTCGAATAAACTTCAAAATAATTGTTTCATCCTTAGGAAAGTCAAACACTTTTCCTCCAAGCAAATCTCTTAATCGTTTCATCGCACCCCTGCTGTCTCGATAAATCACACTGTAAGGGACTTGGTGCTCTGTTTCTTTTAAATATCTTTTAACGCATGGTACTTTTGATTCATCTTCACCAAAATGAATCATATTATTTTCTAACATTTCCTTCATACGTTCTTCACTAAATCGCCAGCCGAGTCTTGGAATTTTAACAGGTTTTCCGGTTACTGGGTGTAAAACATCATACACAGGTCCTCCACCACCTGGCCAAGAAATATCACCCGGAAAATATACACCTCTTTCATCTATATAGCTATAATGGCTATGTTGTTTAGAAGGATGGTTATCAGGCAGAGATTTAAACCATTCTTTTAAGGACTGTGACGCTTCTTCATAATTAAAATTATGTTTTTTTACTAACTCCTCTGCTTTACTGTAAATCTCATCTAGCCCTTCTTTTCTTTCTCTCCATGTAACCTTATTTTCAATAAGGCTATGTATGTTTTTCACATAAACTAAAACATATTCATGTGATACCGAGATGTATTTTGAGTCATTTTTTCTACCACCGGACCAAATAAATCTACCAACAAAGTTATTTTCACCATATATCTCATCACAAATCTTTTTTAAATTATCTATCTCTGAATCATCTATGGATATGAATATAGCCCCGTCTTCACTTAAAAGATTCCTTGCCAACTTTAACCGCGGATACATCATATTTAGCCAATCGGTATGAAATCTCCCGCTCGTTTCTGTATTCGCCTTTGTCATTTGCTGCGTGATTTCTTTGTAATTTTTGATATTATCACGGAAATCATCTTTATACACAAAGTCCTTCCCCGTATTATACGGCGGGTCGATATAGATCATTTTAATCTTGCCGAAATACGATTTTTGCAACAGCTTTAATACTTCGAGGTTGTCGCCTTCAATATAAAGGTTTTCGGTCGTATCCCAGTTTTTGCTGGAGGCTTTGTCCGGTCGCAGCGTGCCGGTGGATGGCGTTTGCGCGAGTTTCATCGCCTGTGTTTTGCCGTGCCAGGTGAACTCATATTTTTCATTGCGCGTTTCGATCTCTTCGCCAAGAATCAGTTTTAGTTTTTCAAAATCAATTTTTCCTTCGGTAACCACTTCCGGAAATAGTTGCTTTAACGCCTCGATGTTCGCTTTTATAATATCCATTGATTTTCCATCTAGTTTTTCCATCGTGCTTCCCCTTTCATCGCAATTGTTGTTTCCACTGCTCGATTTGCGTCGTTAATTGCTGAATTTTCATGTTGTACTCTACTTTTCGGTTAAACTGCGTTTCTTTTTTAATTTTGTTTTTCCATTTCGCAATTTCCGCTTCCGCTTGTTCAATTTGCGCAATCAGTTGACGCGATTCTATATCGGTAGCGATGTAAAAAGCACCGACCGCTTTCGCGTGCTGAAACGCCTGTACCGCGATATGAATGTCTTGATAAAACCGGAAGAAGTGAGAAAAAGATAACGCTGTTATGTGAACCGCATCAATAAATTGCCGAACCGTTTCATCGTCACTGTCGGATGAAAACCACGGAGTATACGCAAATTCCTCCAAAACAACTTGCGTTTTATCGATTTTGTTTAATCGCTTTAAACACGTACCAACCTGAACGTTTCCTTCTTTTTCAAATACGATGACGACAGGGTTTGGCAACGATCCTTGAATAATCTCTCCAATGACAGGAAGGCAGGCGTCTTTTGTTTCGTTTCTTAATCGAATCGTGATAAACATAACTCCTTCATAATGATAATCTTCATTAATAAATGGCTGGATATTAATCACACTTGGAGTTAATAAATACGTTAGCTCGATCCGATCGACGTATTTCGTAATATAGTCTTTTTCCTTTTTCGTTAAATCAGCGAAATCGTAAAACATTTTTTTATCCAACTTCTTATGTAAAGGGCGGACTTTATCGTCCAGCCCTATTCTAGCATAAAATGTGAATCCAGCCACCGCTCTCACCCTTTAATGATAAGATAAGAGATAATTTCAAAGTCTTGCAAACTCGTATTCGCGTTCGTCACTAAGCTGTCCAAGTTTCCGAGGCTAAATATGTTCAGCGTTATTTGCTGATCGATTTTGCCAACGATATCTTCTACCGCTTTCTCCAGCAGCGCCTTATATTGCCCCATGTCTTTTCCGTTTTTCGTCTCTTGGTAAAACGCTTCGTATAAATCCCGCTCCACTTCTTTTTTTCCGTTGCATAGCGAACGGTATAAATCCAAAATTTTCTTTACGTGGACATGGTTATACAACACCGTGCCGTCTTCCCGTACGTATACCAAGTAATATGGATGGAGCGCGTTTTGTTCGTTCGATGATGTGACGTGATCGATTTGTTTTAGACAGAAAATAACCCCAGGCTTAATTTCGTCTTTTAGTTTTTCATTTTTGTTCACGGTAATGCTAAAAAGCCCTAGCGGCGCTTTTTCCACCGCTTCTTTATGTTCCTTCATAAAATTTAATAAATCCATGCGGAAGTCGTCTAACGTAAAATCGGTTAAAGAAATATTTCCGGAAATGTCCTCTAAATCAATGACTTCGTTTTGCAGTTTTTCGAGTTGTTTGCGGCGGTATTCCAAATCTTTCATTTCATTGCTGTTGTCGGCGATGACGTTTTCTTCTCCGGTGGAAGAAATATCGAGAATCGTCATTCGGTCTTTTACCCTGTTGACGAGATTAATATATTCATCGAGTTCCAGCGACGGCCAAAAGTTGACCAACTGAATCCGTTCGTTTTTGCTGCCAATGCGGTCGATACGGCCAAAACGCTGGATAATGCGAACCGGATTCCAATGGATATCATAGTTGACAAGGTAGTCGCAGTCTTGCAAGTTTTGCCCTTCGGAAATACAGTCAGTAGCAATTAGTATGTCAATTTCCTCTTTCATCTCGGGCATTACTTTTGCCCGCTCTTTCGAAATAGGTGAAAAGTTCATTAAGACATTATTGAAGTCGACTTTTTTCATTTTTAACGTAGTTTTCGGATGATCCGAGCCAGTTACTACGGCAGAGTGCAAGCCAAATTGACGATAAATCCATTCATGCAAGTTTTCATACAAGTATTTTGCCGTATCCGCAAACGCAGTAAAAATGAGCAATTTCTTGTTTTGGCCGTTAATCGGATTCTCGATTTTGTTTTGAATGACTTTTTTCAATGCCAATAATTTTTTATCGCGATCTGGCGTTATCCTTCTCGCTTGCGCAAGCAACTTCGCTAAAATCTCGCGGTCATATAATAAATCTTGCTTCCATCGGATTAGATCCATATCTTTGATGAAAATTTTCACTTTCGAGCCGATTAACGCGTCTTCTAAGTCAGGATCTTCCATATCTATATCATTAATATCTCCGATCGTTTCGTTTTTCGGATCATATTGATCTATTTTTTGAATGTGCGAATCGATCTGATGAATAATGTTTTCCAATGTTAAAGAAAAGGAATGAATGCTGCTTTCCAATCGTTTCAACAAGTTAGATTTCATTAAATAGACAAGATTATTTTCCCGGTCGGTTTGTTTAAAAATTCTTCCGTTTGCTACTTTCGTATCGTACTTTTCGCTATAAACTGCTTTTTTATGAGGCAAGATGTATTGCATCGGCGAATAAACCGCCAACCGCAACCGCAATATTTCATTATTAATCTTCTCCAGCGGCGGAAATTCATCTTTAGCGTCAATCGTTTCTTTAATATTGATTGGCTTCAGGCGGGTCGGAAACGAGCCGATCGCGTTCACATTGTAATATTTTTCAATATGGCGGCGCGAACGGGCGATTGTTAATGAGTCAAGCAAGGTGAAATAATCCCAGTTTAGCATATCTAACAACCGCTCAGTGGTCCGCTCTTCTTCAGGAAGATTGCTCCATTTTTTGAACTGCGACTGCGCGCGGCGGATCGTTTGGCTGATGCTTTTGATGTTCGCCGTTTCCGCTAGCGCTTTGTCATTTCCTTCCGTAATGAAAGCTATCTGGTTTTTTAAGTCATCGAGCTTGTTATTGACAGGGGTGGCAGAAAGCATTAACACTTTCGTTTTCACTCCCGCTTTAATAATGTCGTTCATCAAGCGGGAATATCTCGTCACCCGATCGTTGCGCGGATCATTATTGCGAAAGTTGTGTGATTCATCGATGACGACTAGGTCATAATTTCCCCAGTTCACATGCTCCAAATTAATATCGCCGCTATATCCGCGCTCACGCGATAAATCGGTATGGTTGAGCAAGTCATAGGAAAAGCGGTCTTCCGCCAAAATGTTGCGCTTATCGTTTAAACGGTAAATCGCCCAGTTTTCCCTCAATTTTTTTGGTGCCAGCACGAGAACGCGATGATTGCGCAGTTCGTAATATTTAATGACCGCTAACGCCTCAAACGTTTTTCCGAGCCCGACGCTGTCGGCGATAATGCATCCTCCATACGTTTCGATTTTATTGATGGCGCCAATTACCCCATCGCGCTGAAAATCGTAAAGTTTGTTCCAAATGACCGTATTTTCAAATCCCGTTCTTGTTTGTAGCGATTCGTAGTTTTTCGCATCTTGCAAGAAGCCTTTAAATAGATTGTAGAGCGTCACGAAGTAAATGAACTCTGGCGAATTTTCTTTATACATCACTTCTAAGCGCCGCAATATTTCGTCTTTCACATCTTGCAGTGCTTGTTCATCTTGCCAAATGGCGTCAAACTGACGAAGCAGTTGGGTATTTGAATGCTCATCGTCGACAATATGGTTAATATAAATATTGGAAGAGTTGCTGTAGCCTAGACCTGGGCTGGAAAACGGCGCACCGCCGATCAAGCCGATTTGTGACCCGTCCTCATTTCGCACATGATATATGCTGCCTTGAATGCGCTGATTGACGACCGATTTCACCCTTGCTTTCTGTTTCAGCCATTTCGCCAGTTCCCTTGCTATGTATGCTTGGTTAAGTTCGATTTTGTATTTTCGTTCTTCTTCTACTCCATACAGCGCCGCTTCGTTTTTCTTCATCCATTCATTGAATGAACGATCACCGCGCACAAAGGCAGGCTCTGTGAAAATAAAACGGAATTCATCGATTTGCGCCAGTTCTTTTTTCAACTCTGCAAACGCATATAACGTAAAATGCGCCGCCGCAATCGATAGTTTGCTGCCTTTTGTGATATGCGCTTTCAACGCATCGCCGACTAGGCCGTTTTGTCTGTTGTCAATCATCCCTTTTGTCTTCATGCACGAATGGCTCCTTGTTTCTTTTCTTTATGGTTTTATTTTACGAAAACAACTGGTAGGATGTTGTTGAAATTTGTCGAAACTATAGATTGATTATCATAGACACAGCTTAAGAACGAGGGCTCTGTTTCGATCTAGGAACGAATTGATCGAACTCGACGTCAAGGCGCAAGACATCCAGCCTCTCCATCAACGATGGGCGCAAAAAATCCTCCCGATTTTCGTCGGGAGGGTGCAAAAAGTGAGTGATTAAGCTTTTCCGGCTCTTCACCACAAGTTGTACTTGATCATTTACGGCAAGATAGGTGCGCATTGGGAAAATAGAGGATACAAAAAATGCGAATTTTCCCGTATGGTAAAGGAGACCGAGCCAAATCATCGGAGGAAAATTCACATGTACTCTCAGTTGATCAAAGAACTCATCGATTTCCCTATTATGCGCTAAACCCGAACATTCAGGTTATGATCCTGTCTGCTTGTACCATCAATGATAAAAGGAGTATTCAATGCCTGCGAAATTTTAAAAAGCGTCTCTACCCTAGGACTTGTAAGCCCCGATTCAATTCTCCCAATCGTGGATTTTGGAACTCCAATGCGATCTGCCAGTTCCTGTTGAGACATATTCAGCTGCTTTCGTCTTGTTTTAATCTGTGCAGCTATCGTTCCTTCCAATCGAAGTTTTTGAACATGTTGCTCGCCTCGAATGGCTGCATATTTCTTAAAAAAATCACTCATTGTTTTTCCCTCCCAGTCCATTAATAAAGGCAAGGGTCGAAAGCGCAATAACGTTCATATGCTGATTCAGCCGGCACAATATCCTCTCGTCTTATCGCTCCGTTATACTGCTTGTCAAAATAATGAAGCAATATGACTTTTGAAAAATTGTGAATCGCAAATATAATTCTGTGATTTCCAGTTCTTCCACCTCTTATACCCCATCTGTAAAAATGATCATAACGAGTATTCATGCGAAGATGTTTCAACGACGGAGGGATGATATCATCCGGAAAGCCGTTGTTCTCCGGATCAGACGGATATGGATTACGTTGAATAATCGTAAGTTGCCTGGCATATACATCAGCAACATGACACCATATCCCCGGACGACCTTTTTGTCTAAGTTCTTGCTCGGCTTTACTCAGTAGATGATTTTCAAATTCCTTTACATTTCCTGTGTATATTACCTCAAACAATATCCTCTACCCTTTACCAATCATTATACACAATGATAGCATTTATGCTACTGACATGCAATCATTTATACATGCCAAAATGGATTGAAACAGACATGGATCATCAGACCCAGCCTTGTCTCTCGATCATACCCACATGGCCATGCATCCTTCCCTCCCCCATCATCCCCACCACTTCGCGAAACACGGCCGATGGCTGCTTGCGGAGCAGTTCGGCGGGGATCGTTTTGTGCTTCGTGCCGTTCGTGATCATGAGCAGGCCGTCTCCTAGGCGGATGGACACGTTTTTGATGCGGTACGCGGTGATCTTGGACGCCTGATCCAAGTAGCGGGCGTCAAGGTCGAAGCGGATGCGGTCGGACAGCCGCCGCAGGATGCGCCAAAGGGCGATTTCCTCGCTTGATTTCATGAACAGTTCCGGCAGTTCTTTCGCCTGTTTGAGCATGTTGAACGTCGTCATCGCATAGACGGCGATGCCGTAGCCGACGGGACGGATGACGTTTTGGAGAAAGTTCCAGCTTTCGACTTCGAAGCGAACGTATTCCTCATCGCTTCGTTTCGGCAGCTCGGTGATGGCCGATCGTTTGACGATGTTCACAGCGGCGATTTTGCCAAAGCACGTGACCCCGTTTTGCGGGGCGGCTCCCCGCTTCGGGTAAAGGGCGATGTAGCGCGCCGTTTGCCAACCTTTTTTCAGCTGCTTGACCGGGATATGGTAGAAGCGGTGTTTCCGGTAGGCTTCGTAATGCCGCGCGCTTGGCACCATGCCGACGAGCACATGCTCATCGAACCCCGACCGCCATTCTTCGATGATCCCTTGCGGCAGGATGCCTTCGTTTTGCAGTTCTTCGGGATTCTTTTCAATCAGCCGCTCGATGAACTGCTCGACCAGGCGGGTGGCGTTCGGCAAAAACGGCAGGCCGCCGATGTTGACGTCGTTGATGCTTTTGTACAGCGGGTGCGCTTGGTAGCTGTCTTCGTCATGCCACGGGAACAGCACGTAGGCGCCAAAGGCGGTGCGCTCGTATGGGCCGCCGCGGCGGGCGACAAGCGAATCGCGGTAGCGGTGCATCGTGTTGATGTCGTCTTCCATCGGGCCCGGCATTCCGTACCGTTTTTCGTATGAGCTGCCCGAAACGGCGAAGTCCAGGCGGTATTTGGCGTCGAAAATGTAGTTGAATGTATAGTCTTTTCCCTTCTTTTCAATCGCCAGAACCGTGTCGGGCATTTGCGGGACGGTTGGCAGCCTTCCTTCGTACGGCTGATAGGTCAGCGTGATTCGCTCTCCGGTGTACGGATGTTCGTACACCCGCTTGGCGGAGCGGTTTTTTTCGAGATTGACGAACAGCCCTAAGCGGTTCACTTGGATGACATTTTGGCTGATGAGTTTGTATTTTTTCCCGAGGAGCTGCCCGAGCTTCAAAAACGTCCAATACTCGTACAACGTGGCGACGTCTTTTACGGACATTCGGTACAGCTTCCCTTGCAAGGCGAGGCCGCGGGTGATGATGAGAAACAGCTGATAGGCGTCGCGG
This sequence comes from Geobacillus thermopakistaniensis, assembly GCF_000498995.1. Taxonomy (NCBI): domain Bacteria; kingdom Bacillati; phylum Bacillota; class Bacilli; order Caryophanales; family Anoxybacillaceae; genus Geobacillus; species Geobacillus thermopakistaniensis. Next base: position 8,665 of record NZ_AYSF01000055.1, on the reverse strand, counting down.
TACCCGGGCGCCATTTGCAGGACGAGGCTCATGACGGAGCGGTCAAGCCGCCCGATCGGCCGCCAAAAAGAGTGACGAAGCCGAGTTTCGAGCGCGCGGATCATCGATTGGATGCGCTCAAGCAAACCCGGATCCGGTTCCGTTTCGTATCGCTTTTGCTTCCCTTGCACGTGTTCGAACAAACCGCGCAGCTTCTCGACAAGGCGCGTCATCATCCATTTGACGAACCGGTTTTCGAGCGTGTCGTACGTCAGTTCTTTTTTCGCTTTGAGCCCCGATCGCGGCATGACGGTTCGACTTCCGATGTTGATGCCGCGCTTGACGTCACGGAACACTTGCGGCCGCTTGCGCAAATCGTTTCTTCCTGCCGCATCCAAACGGCCGAGCTGGTCGCCGCGCACTCTCACATGGACGGTCGACAGTTGATGGTGCGGCTGCCGCTCAATATGCCGAATGGCATGCAAAAAGTCACTGATATGCGCTTCCATGAGCCGGAAAAACTCGCTTCGGGACGGTGCGTCGTCCCGCTTCGCTCTCGCCCGCTGGTACGTGCGCTTGATGAAGTGAAACGCCAAGTTGTAAATTTCTTCGCTGACTTCGTCAAGAAGGATTTGGTAGTCTTGTTTATATGTCAGCTTCGTCGGAAAAATTTCGATCGTCACGTCCAAAATGGAACGGCTGCCGTCGCGGATTTCGAATGTCGACAGCCCGACTTCATTCGGGAAATAGAGGTTGCCCATCAACACCGCCTGTCCGCCGATGTCAACGCGGCTGACAACGTTCCGAATGGCTGGCGATTCATGATAAAAGGTAAGCACCCGCTCGGTTTTCGGAACGACGAGCAGCTGATAGACGCCGTTTTCAAAGAAAATCGGGCGGTGGCCGCCCGACCAGTCGACAAGCTCGCCAGCGTCCACGTCAAACAGTTTGACGTCCAAGATGTCTTCACCGCTGACGAAAAACTCCATCGTCTCGTGGAAATCGAGGCGGCGGTACTGCTTGAGCCCTTCGTATTGTTCGTGGTACGGCTTTCCTTTGATTACGAGCGTGAGCTGTTTCGTTTCGATATGGACAAGCTCGCGGTCGTCACGCCCCGAGCCAGAACGAAGTGAAGCCATCGTCCTCTAACCTCCGCAGCATCTGCCAAATTTTCTCCGCACTTTTTGGATAACGGGCATACGAAACATCAAGCACGCCGCTGTATTCACCGTCCGGTTCAAAACCGGCGCACAGGACAAACAGCTGCTTGAGCGCTGTTTCGAGCCGCACGTCGCTTCCCGAAAGGCGCGGCAAAATTTTTTGCATCAGGCAATAGTCGAACGCCTTGTCAAATTCCATCAGCTTTCCTTCTTCGTTATACGCAAGGTAGAAACAAATTTCATCGCGGACGCGGTAACCGATATGCGCGCCGAGCGGCGCGAGGATGCGGTTGATCTCCACGAGCTGTTTCGTCACCGTTTCAACAAGCTCTGGGCAGCGTGCGTACACATCTTTCAAATGCAAATACCGCGCCGCGAACAGCTCCTGTCCGATTGACAGGGGCGCGACGGTCGGCAAGTCGCGCAAAAAATCGAGATGGTCGAGCTGGACGCGGTTGAACTCGATCGTGTTCGCCCGGTCGAGCACTTTTTTGCTGAAGGGGTGGGTCGTCTCGTCCATGTTGACCGTGCCGATGATGTAGACGTTCGGCGGGAGAAAAAGATCGCACCCTGCTGTTTCTCTCGGCAGCAACCGTGACGAGGTGATGCGCCCGTCTTCCCAGCGGCGGCTTTCCATGACGCTTAAGACATCGCTGAAATAATGCTCAACGCGGGCGAGGTTCATCTCATCCAACACGACGAAATACGGCTTGTCCGGATGCTTCCCCGCTTCGATGATGACGTTGGTGAGCGGCCCGGGCTTGAAATCGCCTTTAATGTCGACATAGCCAAGCAAGTCCGAGCCGTCGTGCCAATCCGGGCGGACGGGAATTAAGGTGAAGCGGCCGTTGTCTTCCGTCGCGCCGACGCTCTCGGCGAGCCATTGAACAATTTTTGTTTTCCCGGTTCCAGAAATGCCGGACAAGATGACAAACGGTTTTGTTTTTAACGATAGAAAGAGGTTGGTCACTTCCTCTTTCGTATAGTAAAACCCTTTGGCGGATATGTATGAATGAATATGCTCAACCGCCTCCCGATAGGAAAGGGCCTGCTCGGGCGGTGCCATCGGTTCTGTTCGCTCCACATACTGTCGGTAATAACCGATCATCGTTTCGAGGTCGCGCGCGAGTTGTTCATCGGATGGCAGATCGTCAAACGAATAGGCGATATACGCCGCCACCGACCGTTCGTAGTCTTTCGCCCGTTTGCTTTCGCCAAGACGGATGTCATCATTCGTCCGCACGCGTTCTTCAGCGGGAATGAGTTGGCGGATGTCCCGCTTCACCCGCTCCATTTCGTCTCTCGGCGTCTCCGTCACTCCTTGGGCGAGCGTCAAATAGAGCCGGCGCATATCTTCACTGAATAAGTAGACGATATAATACCCTCGCTGCGTCGAATCCGTCACCTCTTGATCCATCACCGCCACCCACGGCACGTCGGTCCACACCCCTTGACCGACAGAACCTTTCACCATATACCGGTCAGGCGGTAAGAAAGGCAATGTTTTCAACGCCTCTGGAATCGCTCGTGTCACCAGCTGAAACGACCGTCGCTCTTTTGACAGTTTTTCGCGTTTTTCTTGTTCGTAAATGGCCATCACTTGGCGGAAAAGATCGTGCAATGACATGGGAATAACTCCTTCGTATAGAAATGTTATTCTTCGTTTCTATTTTTCTTCTATTCTACTAAAAAAGCGGCTCTCTCAACTAGTGAGAGAGCCGCTTCTTTCGTCACGAGCAGGCGTTCTTTATGTATATACATGCAACATGAAGAGTGGACTTCTCATCACGCCCCATCCCCCAAGCGCTGCAGCACCTTCTCCGGATGTTCATGGATATAAGCCGTAAATCGATCAAAGGCTTGCATGATATCGTTTCGTTCTTTATGAAATACATTCGCCATGACAGGATCTTTCCGCCATTTCCGCAAACGCTCGATCGGGGTGAGCTACGGCGAATATGGCGGGAGATAAAGAAAAAACCCCCGCATCGCAAGGGTTTTCACTAGCGGCCCCGAGAGGATTCGAACCTCCGACGCACGGTTTAGGAAACCGACGCTCTATCCACTGAGCTACGGGGCCATGATAAGAATGTACACCTAAGCGCTGGGACGGCTAGGGGAGAGACTCCATCCCCTCGAGACGTCGAGAATTCCGATTGTTTGATCCGTTCCTGGTTTTTTGAGGAAAAACATCGAAACGAGACCGCTCCTTGCCTTTGGCGCTGTGCAACCGATCAAACGCGCGGCCAGTTTGAGAATATGTTCATTGTTTGGTTGCCAGTGAACTGGGGGCAGGCTCTAGTCATGTTTGTTGATGCATACCGTTTATGGCGTGTCAGACGGGTATATTATAACTGATTTTTTGCTGTTTTAAAAGGTTAAATGGACAAGGAAAAGTTTTGCAAGTGCATAGAATGGCAAAGGATGCTTATGCTACACTAAGGGTAAGGGGATTGGCAAGGGAAGCGGCCCATACACCGTTTTTCGTCGAATCGTCTAGAAAGGCCGACGAGGAATGAAAAAGGCGGCTCATCCCCATTATTTTTTTCAATTAGGGAAGCCTTGTCAGATCTGTCCCCCTTTCTGATGAACTGCCACCGGTTCAAGCAAAAAACAAATTTTTCACCAGCTCTCTAGGAGGTTGGTGATTTACTTGCGCAACCGCTTCTGGAAATCGGTTCTCAAGTAGAAAAAACTTGTTGCATCAGCCTCTATGTTCGCGCGTTCAATCATCGATCAAGTCAAACAGTGGTTTTTCACCAACCTTCTAGAGGCGGCATCAGGCTGCAAAGTGTTGATCCGTCAATATGACTCAAGGGAGGAATGGAACGATGAACCCCCCTGCCCTGTTTCTCGCCCACGGTTCGCCGATGTTGGCGATCGAAGACAATGCGTATACGGCGTTTTTGAAAAAGCTTGGGGAAGGAATTCGCCCGCAGGCGGTCGTCATCTTTACAGCGCATTGGATGACGCGCCAACCGACGGTTTCGGCGGTTGAGGGGACGTATGACATGATTTATGATTTTTCCGGGTTTCCGCGCGAGCTGTATGAAGTGGTTTATCCGGCGCGCGGGTCGGTCGAGTGGGCGGAGCGCGTGCGCGAGCGTCTCGCTGGTGTGGCGGAAGTGGCCGTTGATTCCACGCGCGGGCTGGATCACGGTTCTTGGGTGTTGTTGCACCGCCTATTTCCCAACGCTGACATCCCGATTGTGCAAGCGTCGGTCGTGCCGTGGTGGACGCCGAAGCAATTGTTCCAGCTTGGTGAGGCGCTGCGTCCATTGCGTGACGAAGGATTGATGGTCATCGGCAGCGGCGGGACGGTGCACAATTTGATGGCGCTCCGTTGGGAAGGGCATGCGGAGGCAGAAAGCTGGGCGGCCGCTTTTGATGACTGGCTGTTGCGCGAGTCAGCCGCCCGCAGTGAGGATGTATTCCATTATGAAGAAAAAGCACCTTACGCCAAGCAGGCCGTACCGACCCCCGAACACCTCGCGCCGTATTGGATCGCTTACGGCGCAGGCGATCGCGACCAAGCGCCGCGCGTGTTGTTCCGAGAATATCAATATGGAAGCTTAAGCCTCATGGCTGTGTCTTTTTAAAAGGCCCGCCTCCGACGCCACCGCGTGGGGACGGGCCATTTCTTTGAGACAAAGCAGCGTTCTCATTTGCCACAGCACTTTTTATACTTTTTCCCGCTGCCGCACGGACATGGGTCGTTACGGCCGATTTTTCGCTCTTTTCGGCGGTATGGGATGTTGGTCGGCCGCGGAGGTGTTTGCAGCACGGCTTGAAAATGGCGATACCGCTGCTCGGCAATGGCTTTCCACGTTTCCAGCTTCGGGTGATCGATCTCTAGAATCGTATAATAGGCGTACGCGTTCTGTTCGACATCAATCATCCAAGAACGCCCTCGTTTTTCCGCTCTTTTTACATACTGCTCTACTTCTGGGAGCGCCTCTTTATCCAGCTGATGGCAAAGCGCCTCAAAGCAAAATGCTTGGAGGTCATCATCGCGCTGTTTGGAAAAGACTTCTCGCAATACACGCACGGCCTGTTTAGATTTGATGTTGGCGAGCACATGAATAGCGGACAGCGCCGTGTCTTCCTGAAACGCATATGGGCGCACCGCTTCGATCGTTTCTTCACGTTGGAACATCGATAAGGTGGAAACGGCTTGATCAACAAGCACATCACCGTCTTGTTGTTCCAACAGTCGGGCGAGGCGGGGAATATATTCAGCGGCGCCGACGAGCGAGACCGCATACACCGCCAAAATGCCGTCATACGAAAACCAAGGCTGTTGCTCGTTTTTCATCCATGTCAGACCGATATCTTCCTTCGTCATCCATCCGCGTTCAACGAGAATGCGCACGGCTTGCTTGGCTACTAAAAACCAATCGTGATTGTGAAACTCTTCCTCGTGCAAATGCGAAAGCACTGAAAAATAGTGTTCCCATACGTCATCTTCCGTTCCTTCTAAAGCAAGGCGGACAGCTCGCTGCCAAGACCGCGGGAAGTGAGGGAGCAGCTGTTCTCCGTATTTTTCGAGCTGGGCGGCTGGAAACGGGAAAAACCAACGGATGTACTTCGCTGCATCTTTCATGCTCAACAACTGCTCAAGCGCTCGGTCGGTCAACGGCTGTTTGGAGATGCCGTGCAAAATCATCCTCCGTGTTTCTTCGTTGTCCGCCGTTACAGCCTCATCCACCAAACGCTCCACAAGCGCGGCTGGAATATCCGGATACTCTTCGATTGCGTCAAACGCAAACTGGCGGAGGACAGGATGGTCGCTAAACAAATGCGGCTCGATTGTTTGAATAAAGGACATGATCACACCTTCTTTTTTCTGAAATTTCACCCCCGTCGCTGACAGAATATCGACATTCAACCTCCTCGCGACGGGCTTGCGGGTTCTTCCTTCATACATGGAACACAAGCAGCGGCCGATGCGATGGAAATGGGCAGCCAAAGGAGCTCTTGGTCATTTCAAACATCACAGCATCTCCTCCTCTATCATAGACAAAATCCGCTTGATTTGAAACCGTTTTTCCTTCTCGCAAACTCGCTTGTTTGATATGCTAGAAGTGGAAGGAGGTGAAGAGGGTGGAAGAAAAAACGATATTGGCGCAAATTTTGCAAGTGCTTGATTTGTACGCGGCGGATATGCGCAAGCAGTTCGAAGCGCTCCATGAGAAATTCGACTCGCTTCAACGCCAAGTCCAAGCGTTGAATGAAAAAACGAATGAAATGGACAAGCGCATCGAGGAGATGGATGGACGGTTTGAGCGGCAGATTGCCCAGTTGGAGCGCACCGTGAACGAACGGTTCGAACGGCTCGAAGCGAAACTCGGCCACATCCGCGTGGAACTCACAAGAAACGGTCGACTTCCACTCCGTCAAAATCGCCCAGCATGATCGAAAANATGGAAGCTTCTAAAAAAAGGCCGAAAAAAGCGAAACTCGGCCACATCCGCGTGGAACTCACAAGAAACGGTCGACTTCCACTCCGTCAAAATCGCCCAGCATGATCGAAAAATCCGCCATTTGCTTCACGCTCGATAAATCCTCCACCGCCATCATGCCCCCGTCCTTCCATCAAGGCGGGGGCGTTCGCATCAAGAAAGCTCTCGGGCAAGGTCGGCCGCCAAGGCGGCGTTGTTTTTCACTAAGGCGATGTTTGCTTGCAAGCTTTTGCCTCCGGTTAACGTTTTCACACGGTCAAGCAAAAACGGGGTGACCGATTTTCCGGTGATGTGCTGCTTTTCTGCTTCCTTGAGCGCTTGTTCGATGATCGCGTTGATATACGACTCCTCGAGCTCATCTTCTTTTGGGACAGGATTGGCGATCACAACACCGCCGTTTAACCCAAGCTTCCATTTCGTTTCGAGGAACTGGGCGATCTCTTTGGCGCTGTCTAAGCGATAACCGACGCGAAACGGGCTTGTCCGCGAATAGAACGCCGGCAGGACGTCCGTCTGATAGCCGATGACCGGAACGCCGTGCGTCTCGAGGTATTCAAGCGTCAACCCTAAATCCAAAATCGATTTCGCCCCGGCGCAGACGACCGCGACGTTTGTCCGCGCCAACTCTTGCAAATCAGCCGAGATGTCCATCGTCCGCTCGGCGCCGCGGTGCACGCCGCCGATGCCGCCGGTCGCAAATACGCGGATGCCCGCCATCTCAGCGCAAATCATCGTCCCCGCCACGGTCGTCGCCCCGTGTTTCTTCATAGCGACGACATACGGCAAGTCGCGGCGGCTCACTTTTTCTACATCGCGGCTTGTCCCTAACAATTCAAGTTCGTCATCCGTTAACCCGATTTTAATCTTTCCATCGATGATCGCGATCGTCGCCGGCACGGCGCCGCGGTCGCGGATGATCCGCTCGACGTCTTTCGCCGTCTGCACGTTTTCCGGATACGGCATGCCATGCGAGATGATCGTTGATTCTAAGGCGACAATCGGCTTTTTTTCGGCCTTCGCTTGAGCGACTTCTTCGGAAAAGACGAGAAAATCATTCATCACTTCGTTCCCCCTTCGCGAAAATACCGCGCATAGGCGGCTTGCAACAGGTGTTCATTCAAAGCGGGATGCACCGTTTCGGCCGTTTGCAGCGTAAGCGCCGCGCTGCTCATCCCAAAGCGGCAGGCGTCTTCCACCGTATGTCCGCCTAAGACGCCGTACAAAAATCCAGCCGCAAAGGCGTCGCCCGCTCCGGTGGCGTCGGTGACCTCAACCTTCGGCGCCGCAATCGCTCCTGTTTCCCCTTGCTTGGTGGCGTACGCGACGCCGTTTGCGCCGCGCGTGACGACAACGTTCTTGGCACCGGCTTGAAGGATCGGTTTCATTATGTCGTCCGTATGCCCGTTGCGTCCCACAAATTCCTTAGCCTCCGCTTCATTCGTGACAAACCACGTCACACCAGACAAATCGCTGGGCAATCGCTTCACTTTTGGAACCGACACCGTCACAACACAAAGCGGGATGTCCTCTTGGCGACATTGTGCAATCACCGAACGAATGACAGCCTTCGGGAAATTCGTGTCAAGCACGACCGCAGAAATCGGACCGAGCCGAGTCCATTGCTGCTTTAGCCATTCTTCCCCCACTGTATCATAAATGGCCATACCCGCCAAGGCGAGAACCATCTCGCCGCGTTCATCGAGCACCGCTGTATACGTCCCGGTGTTCGCTTTTGGCGTTCGCACGATGAAGCTCGTATTGACATATCGGCTCGTCACGTCAATGAGCCACTGTCCATCGTGATCATCGCCAACGGCGCTGACGAGCGAAACAGGTTGAGCAAGCCGCCCTAAGTTTTCCGCCACGTTTCTCGCCACCCCGCCCGCGGTTTGCGTCGTGGTGACGGGATGGGACGTGCCGAGCTGAAACGGCGCAAGCAACCGCGCTTTCCGATCGACATTCGCCCCGCCGATGCAGACGATCGAGGCCGCTTTCCCCATGCCTTTCCCCCTCTCTTCCAATGATCGCAGCCGCGCGATCCCGCCTCTTTCCAAACGGAGAAAA
>NZ_AYSF01000054.1:0-18568 GCF_000498995.1 Geobacillus thermopakistaniensis | reverse complement strand
CCGCTTTCGGCAGCCGCGGCGGTCAACGTGTTGATCGCTTTGGCCGTCATGCCGGTTGTCGTCCGGTTGGCGGCGAAAGCGGGGGTGGAGGCGCCGCATGCGTGATGTGCTTTTCCTTCCGTTTGCCGACGGCATGGAGCTCGCCGTTGCGGCCGACGGTTCGGCGGCGGTCGGGGACAAGCCGGGTGATGTGGTGTCCGTCTCGGTGGATGTTGTTGCGTATTTTTCCGCCCGCGTTGCCTTGATGGAGCTGTTGAGCGTCGGAGCGGAAGCGAGGGTCGTCGTGCTGCAAAACTTCATCGCTGATGACCGGTGGGAAGCTCTTTGCTGCGGTATCAGGAGAACGTGCCGCGAGCTGGGGATCGATCTCCCGATCACCGGCAGCACGGAATCGAATTTTCCCACCGTGCAGTCGGCGCTTGGAGTGACGGCCATCGGGACGGTGGCCAACGAACGGAAACGAATCGGCATCACGCCCGAAGAGGCGAAGTTTGCCGTCATCGGCCGTCCTCTCGTCGGCTCGGCCGTGCTTTCACATCCGGAATGGGTTGCGCCGCTTCCGCTGTTTGCCGCGCTTCTCCGCACACCATACATTTACGAATTGATTCCCATCGGCTCGAAAGGTATTTATTACGAATGGACACAGCTGTTAGCCGCTAACGGCCGCCAAGGGCGGGCCTGCGCATGCCCGCTTCCGCTCTTTTCCTCCGGCGGCCCGGCGACGTCGGTGCTTGTCAGTTATGATCCAGATGGCGAACGTGAAATCAAAAAGCAAGCCGGCTCTCTCTTTTTTCCACTGCACGTCGAGTGGTAAAAGCCGGCTGCTTTTGGTGAAAAAATCATTCCCTTTTTCGCTCGGACCCGTTATCATGAAGATAATGGGATTTTTTTGTCGTGGTCCATGGAGGAGATAGGGGGAGAGAAGCGATGGACCCCGTCTTTGAACAGTTGTATGAAAAGTACCATCATGATTTGTTTAATTTTTTATTCTACATGGTGCGGAATCGAGAGCAGGCCGAAGATTTGGTTCAGGAAGTGTACGTCAGAGTGCTGCGCTCATACAAACGATTTAAAGGGCAGTGCAGCGAAAAAACGTGGCTGCTGTCCATTGCGCGCCATGTGGCCATTGATTTTTTTCGCAAGCAAAAACGCCGACGCCAATGGGCTGGTTCGGCGGAATGGAGCGAGGAACAAATCGGCGCCGACGAGCCGATTCCTGAGGAAATGGCGATTCAAAAAGAGGAAATTCAGCTTATGTACCGTGGTTTGGCGCGCTGCACGGTTGATCAGCGGCTTGTGCTCGTCCTTCGATTCATCCAGTCGCTGTCGATCGCGGAAACGGCGGAAGCGCTCGGCTGGACGGAAAGTAAAGTGAAAACGACGCAGCACCGCGCACTAAAGGCGCTCAAGCAATATATGGAGGAAGAGGCAAAACAGGAGGGGTGGCGGTGTGAAAAAGCTCAATTGGAATGAGCGATGCATTGAACATGGCCTTGAACAGTTGCCCGTCATCAAAGACCGGCGCACGAAAGAAGAAGTGTATGTCCGGCTGGTGCGCGCTCAGCGGATGGCGCGCTGGAAGCGGCGTTGGCTCCCAGCGGTTGCATCGGCGGCCGTGCTTGCATTGGCGGTTTATGCCGGTCCGCATTTTATCGTTCCAACACGTTCGGACAAAAACGAGGCTTCCTCATCCCCTGTTCAGACGCTAGAGGCGGATGGCGCTTCCTCTCACCCAAAAGCGATGATGGCCGCCAGCGAACCGGCGAATGCAGTGGTGATTGCCTTGCCCGATGAGCGAATCGGCCAAGTGGTGCCAGTGGTTGTTCCCCTTCCTGGCCGTTTTGCGCCGAAAGAACGGCTGTCCGCGGCGCTCGGTGAGCTTGCCCGTTCCCCGTTGCGTGAGGCGTCCGCGTGGCTCGACGGTGTGAAGATGGCCCCGGCGGCAGGCGATGGGCGCGTATGGGTTGTTCGCGTTCCAGCGAGCCATCGCGTGTTTGCCGCCAGCCATGAGGAACAACGCCTTTTTTTCGACGCGGTCATGGAAACAGTGCGGCAGATGGGCGGGCGAAGCATCCGCTTTTTCACTGGGGAGGAGGAGGGGCTCGATTTGCCAGTGTTGGGTCGTCTAAAAACGACAAAAATCAATGAGCAGAAGCGAATGTATTATCAAAACCGCTCCTCCTCCTTCGGCTATCCGGTGCTCATCCCGGCGCTAGGCAGCGCCCGCTCGTTTCCTGAGGCGCTGCAGCAGATGAAAAAATCGACGATCCACGGGCTTGAGCCGGCCATTCCACCAGGGGTGGAAGTTGATTCGGTCGATGTCGATGCGCGCCATGCTACGGTCCGGCTTCATTTGTCCGCTCGGCCAAGCGCGGAAGAAGCGGCGAGCATGGCGGAGGCCGTGCTGCTGACGGCGAAAGAGTTTGGGCTGCTTGACGTCACATTCGAATCGAGCGGGTTATCGACTCTTGGCCCGTATCCGCTTGGGAAGCCGATCAACGTGCCGGCCGGACCGAACGCCGCGTTGCTGGCAACCGGCCCGTAGCCGCCAGCGTGAGCTCTTAGCGGTTTTTAGACGGTATCATTTTGTTACATTTTTGGTAATGTCGACGCGAGGCCGTTCTATCGGCGTTCGTTTTGACATAAGACATATATGGTGCGACATAGGCAAGGAGGGATGGAAATGGGCGATGTGATGAGACGCCTTTTGGCGGTGGCTGGTGTGGCGGTATGCGTCGGACTGTTGTTTCTTGTCGGCGCCAACGGATGATTGGATGAATATTCGCAAAACGGTTGTCCTTTCTTGCGGTAATGCGTTATAATGAGAAAAACAGCAGGAGAGGAGAAACACCGATGTTGACCGATTATCATAACCATTTGGAACGAGGGGCGTTGACGCTTGATTATTTGCGCCAGTTCACGGATGCAGCGGTCAAAAAAGGCATCCAGCATTTCGGCATTTCCGAGCACGCGTACCATTTTTACCAAACGAAAAACATTTTGTCCAACCCGTGGGTCGACGCGCGCCGCTGCTACGATATGGACGATTATGTCCGGCTGTTCCACGAAGCGTGGGATGCGGGCCTCGATGTGAAAATGTCGATCGAAATGGATTATACGCCGGGCAAACACGAGGAAATGGCCGCCTTTATCCGCTCATACGAGTTTGACTATGTCATCGGTTCGATCCATTGGGTCGACGATTTCGGCATCGACTTAGCCGAATATCGCCACGAGTGGGAACGGCGCGATTTGTACGATACATACCGCAAATATTTCGATCAAGTCGTGACGCTCGCCGAGTCGAATTTGTTTGACATTATCGGCCACCTCGATTTGGTGAAAATTTTTAAATACGTCCCGGAAGATGAGGAATTTTTGCTTGAACAATACGATCGGGCGACAACAGCGCTCGCCAATTCGAAAACGTGCGTCGAAATCAGCACCGCCGGGCTGCGCAAGCCGGTTGGCGAACTGTATCCGGATCCGCGCCTGCTCCAAATGTGCTATGACAAAGGCATTCCGATTGTGTTGTCGTCCGACGCGCACGTGCCTGAGCATGTCGGCGCCGATTTTGACAAGGCGGTGGAACTCGCCCGCAGTGTCGGCTACACCGAGCTGATGACGTTCTCGAAAGGGGAGCGGAAGGCGGTGCCGCTCGGCTGAACGGAACTGACAAAACACGAGGGTGTCCCAAAAGGATCGGGACACCCTTTCTTAGTATGTAGGCGTAAAACAATCATGAAGAAACGATGCATTGTGTTTGGTTTAAGGAAAAACAACCTTTTGGGTCATGATCATCGCCTTTTCGCAAGAGGGAACTATACGATGCGAATGGCTGCTGTGGGGCTTGCTCGAACGAAAAACGCAGGCTCCTTTCTGGGAAGGCCTGCGTTTTTTGTATGATCTGCCCGCAGAAGCGGGTGGTTACGCTTCGAGCCGCTTCACCGTTTCGATGTCATCAATTTGCGCCAACGCCTGCAATACCTCATCATCAACCGGTTTGTCAAGCGATAAGATCATCATCGCCTTGCCCCCCGCTTCTTGGCGGCCGACTTGCATGGTGGCGATGTTGACATCGTGCGCCCCAAGCACGTTCCCGACTTTGCCGATCATCCCCGGCCGGTCTTGGTGCTGGATATACAGGAGATGGCCTTCCGGGGCAAAGTCGATGGCGACGCCGTCAAAATGGACGATGCGGTCGCCGTAGTTCGGCACGTGCGTCCCTTTGATGGTGAACGTTTTGTTTTCGCCATGGACGGTGAGCGAAATGCAGTTCGCATAGCCGTGCGTTTCATCGGAAAATTTTTCGCCGTATGTGATGCCGCGCTCTTTGGCGACCATGGCGGCGTTCACCTCGTTGACGGTTGAGGCGACGCGCGGCCGCAGGAAGCCGGCGAGCAGGCTGCGGGTGATGTACGTCGTCTCCAGATCAGCGACCGTGCCGGCGTAGGTGACCGACAGCTCTTGCACCGGGATGTTCATAAACTGCGATGCAATCAAGCCGAGCTTCCGGCCTAAATGATAGAATGCTTGAATTTTTTCATAGACGTCTTTCGACAACGCCGGCAAGTTGATCGATGAGGTGACGGGCCGCCCTTCAAAAAAGTGGAGCAGCTCTTCCGCGACTTGGGTGGCGACGTTCAGCTGCGCTTCGACGGTCGACGCCCCTAAATGCGGCGTGACGATCACATTGTCAAACGCTAAAAGCGGATGATCCCCTGGCGGCTCTTGTTCAAAGACGTCGAGGGCGACGCCGGCGACATGCCCGCTTTCCAAGAACGGGATGAGCGCCTGTTCGTCGATGATGCCGCCGCGGGCGCAGTTGATCAAATAGACGCCCTTTTTCGTTTTCGCCAAGTTTTCCGTGCCAAGCAACCCGCGCGTTTCTTTCGTGAGCGGCGTATGAACGGTGATGATGTCAGCCACGGCCAGCACTTCGTCAAGCGAGTGAATCGAGACGCCGAGTTTTTCGGCGCGTTCTTTCGTTAAAAATGGGTCGTACACGTGCACGCTCATGCCAAAGGCGCGCGCCCGTTTGGCGACTTCCGAGCCGATGCGGCCGAAGCCGATGATGCCCAATTTTTTGCCAAACAGCTCGTTGCCGACAAACGCCGAGCGGTTCCACTCCCTCGATTTGACGGAAATGTGCGCCTGCGGGATGCGTCGGACGAGGGCGGCCATCATGGCAAAGGTATGCTCAGCGGCCGAAATCGTATTGCCGTTTGGCGCGTTAATGACGACGATGCCGCGTTTCGTCGCTGCATCGACATCAATGTTGTCGACGCCCACCCCGGCGCGGCCGATAATTTTTAAGTTCGGCATTTTTTCCAATAGTTCTTCCGTCACTTTGGTGGCGCTGCGCACGAGCAAAGCGTCAAAGGTGTGCAATTCCTCTTCCGCTTCGGTTGTTTTCTTTTGCACGATGTCGATCTGCGCCGATGCGCAGAGCGGCGCCAAACCTTCTTCACTGATGGCGTCGGAAACGAGTACGCGAAACACAGTGGGTGCCCCTTTCTGTTTCAAGGATGTTAAATTTCTGATAATTTAACATGCGAAAGCGGTTTCTGTCAATGGGGGAAAAAGAAGTCATACCAATGAAAACGTTTTTTTGAGCAGGAATGTTCGGGGTTTGAAAAAGAAAAGCGCCCATATCAAACGACATGGGCAAAATTGTTCGGAAATAGAAAAACGGCGTCTGGTGAAATGAGATGTTGGACGGATTACTTGTTTTTCTGTTCGTTGTAGCGGGCGATGCATTCGTCGATCAATTTGGCGGCTGCTTCCGGCCCCTCCCATGTGCCGATTTCCGTCCGTTTCCCTTGCAAGTCTTTGTAGCGTTCAAAGAAGTGGGCGATTTCTTTCAGTTTGTGCTGCGGGAGGTCTTCAATCGATCTCACTTCGTCAAAGCGCGGATCTTCGACCGGAACGCCGATCAATTTCGCATCTTCTTCGCCGCTGTCGACCATGTTCAAATAGCCGATGACGCGCGTGTCGATGACGCAGCCCGGGAACGTCGGGTTTGTCGTGATGACCAAAATGTCGAGCGGGTCGCCATCCAGCGCCAACGTATTTTGCAAATAGCCGTATTCAGCCGGATAAAACATCGGTGAATATAGGACGCGGTCGAGCTTGAAAATGCCCCGTTCTTTGTCGAATTCGTATTTGTTTTGGCTCCCGGTTGGAATTTCGATAAACGCTTCGACAATTTTATTTTCGAATGCCATAACCCGTTCCTCCTTTGTTGGTTATGTATACATGAAAACTTGTCCACCCAGCAGGCGCGGCGGACAAGCCAATCTTATTGTAGCACGTTCGTTCAAGATGCGCCACTTGTGATTTCACGCTTGCATCAAAAAACCCTCTTGCCGGCAAGGCAAGAGGGGGAATGTCAGTCGAATTTATTCGGATCGCCGTCAAACGGCTCGTCAGCAACTTTGATCGATTCAGTCGGACAGCCTTCGAAGGCGTCCATCATATCGTCAATCAAAATCTCCGGCACTTCGACGATGCCTTGGTTGTCATCAAGGGTGACGTAGGCAATGCCGTCCTCGTCGTAGTCGTAAATGTCGGGAGCGGCGGCGCCGCAAGCTCCGCAGGCGATGCAAGTCTCTTTATCCACAATCGTATACTTTGGCATAAAAATCGAACCTCCCCAAGTTTATTGGAAACGGACGGGCCATCTCCGTGTTGCCTGCTCGGAAATGAACTTTTCACTTTTAATAATAAGACCGTACGGCCGGCTTTTCAACAAAAAAATCGCTCTCTTGTATTTTTACACATATGCATCTTATTTAGTTTTGTTATCATATGGCGGAACTGTCAACCGATCGATTTTTTCTGCCGACCGGTTGGGCGATTTTTGCTACAATAGAGGCGAGGGAGGAACGCAGGATGCGGCATGGCTATGCCTCATTTTTGCTCGCCCATTGCTTGCGCCGCTTCAACGGCGAACGGACGCTGGCGGCGGTGTATCATTTATTTTCGGGAAAAAAATCGGCGCAGACGCTCCAAGACAGCAAATGGTTTCAGCTTGAGCCGCTGTTTGGCACATGGAAGAATGTGACGATGGCGGCGCTCGAGGAAGCGGCAATGGCGCTTGTCGAACAGCGACTCGCTTTATCCGCGAAACAGCGGACATACACGTTGACCGCGGCAGGGGAAGAATGGCTTGCCGAGCAAGCAGCGCTTTTCCCCCGCCATCTGAACGGCTGGCGCTATCATGAGGCGGAACCGCTGTTTTGGCAGCGTCTTTCCTTGATCGGGCAGACATTGTCAAACCTCGTCTATGGGCGGCGTTTTGCACCGATTTGCCGCGACGAGCGGACGCTTCAATGGGTGAAGCAATATTTGCTTGCAAAAGGATCGAGCCAGATGTTGGCCGAGACGCTGTATCAAGAGCTCATCCGGCTGCTTGAAGCGGTTTCGGAAGAGGCGGCGGTGATCTTTACGCTGCGTTTGACGAGCGCGGTCCGCATCGGCTGGACGATGGAGCAAATCGCGGCCTATTTGCAAAAGGACGCGCTCTACGTGCAGTTTCAATTCCGCAACGTGCTTCATTACATCATGGCGGAAGCTGAGGCTGGACGCGTTCCGATGATGGCCGAATTGATGAGCGGACTGGCGCCGGCGGTGCTGACACAATCGGCGCAAAAAACGTACGAATGGCTGCGGAAAGGAAAAACGATAGAAGATATTTCCAATCTTCGCCGCTTGAAGCGAAGCACGATTGAGGATCACGTTGTCGAAATCGCTGCCAATGTGTCCGGTTTTTCGATCGCCCCGTTTGTCGACGATGAAAAGGCGGCGGCCATTCGAGCGGCGGCGCAGGCGCTTAGGACGAGGAAATTGAAAGAGATTCGCGAGGCGCTTGATGGCAAAGTCAGCTATTTCGAAATTCGGCTCGTGTTGGCAAAGGAAGTGGGACGTTGGACGAGTTGACGAAAACGCTGCGCATGAAGTTCGGACATGCTTCATTCCGCCCGGGTCAGCGGGAAGTGGCGGAAGATGTGCTTGCTGGGCGCGACGTGCTGGCGATGCTGCCGACCGGAAGCGGCAAGTCGCTTTGCTATCAGCTGCCAGCGTATTTGCTTCAAGGCAGTGTGCTGATCGTTTCGCCGCTTGTGTCGCTCATGGAGGACCAAGTCGAGCAGTTGCGCCGGCGCGGGGAAAAGCGAGTGATTGCTTTTCACAGCCTGCTTGATGCCGAAGAAAAATGGCAGGCGCTCGCTTCGCTTGCGGAGTTTCGCTTTATTTACGCGTCGCCGGAGATGCTGCAGTCGGCAAAATTTTTAACGGCGCTTCGGCGCGTATGCATTTCGCTTTTTGTCGTCGATGAAGCGCACTGCATTTCTCAATGGGGATATGACTTTCGCCCGGACTTTTTAAAGCTTGGGGAGATCCGGCGCGCGCTCGGGGCCCCGCCGTGTTTGGCGTTGACGGCGACGGCGCCGCCCGAGGTGCAGGAGGATATTATTCGCACGCTCGGGATGGATGGCGCCCGCCGCCATATTCATTCCGTCGATCGTCCGAACATCGCCTTGTGCGTGGAGCATTGTTCATCAACGGAGGACAAAGCGGCGCGCTTGGCCGATTATGCCAAGCGTCTCGAAGGCCCGGGAATCATTTATTTTTCGAGCCGTCAATGGGCGGAAGAGATGGCGCGCCGGCTCGAACAGTGCGGCGCGGGGCGGGTCGCCTATTACCATGCCGGCATGGACGGGGAGCAACGGCTGCTCGTGCAGCAGCAATTTGTCTACGGTCAGCTTGACATCGTATGTTGTACAAGCGCATTCGGCATGGGCGTGAACAAAGAAAACGTCCGATTTGTGCTTCATTTTCATATGCCGGCCCAGCTCGAGGCGTACGTGCAGGAAATCGGGCGCGCGGGGCGCGACGGAGCGCCAAGCCTTGCTGTGTTATTTTATGCGGACGGCGACCGGGCCATGGCCCAGGCGGTGGCGGAGGCCGAGCTGTTAAGTCCGCGCGAGCTGCGTGAGTGGTGTTGGCGGCTGCCGGAAGGAGCCGGATGGGAAGCGGCGATGGCGACGCTCGAGGCTGCCGGATTCACCGACGTACAAAAGCGGCTGTTGGCGTATTTTTTAGAACGGGAACAACGGGCGATGCCTGGTTGGCTGACAGCGGAGGCGAAAGAGCGGCTGTACGGCAGGATGGCAGCCGCCATCGAGGCGCGGCGGCGTTGGAAGCGGAAAAAACTGCAGGAAATGGATGAATGGGTGCACTTGTCTTCGTGTCGGCGTCAAGCGCTTGTCCGCGCGTTTGGCGAGGAGCTGACGGATCAGCAGAATGTCTGCTGCGATCGCTGCGGGCTTTCGCTTGACGGCTATGAACGAGCCGTCCGCCGTCCGGAGGAGGCGCCGGTTCGCCATTGGCGCGAGGAGTTGTGGGACATGCTTTTGGGCGGGGGGCGGACGAATGAAACGGCAAAGTGAACAAATCCGGCAGATGACAGAGCGCGAGCTGCTTTTTCATCTTTATGTAACGCAAGGGTTGCTGCTTCTTGTCGCCGGCGGCTGTTCGCTCTTTTTGTTCGATTGGGCGGAGTGGCGCCGGCTTTGGCGGTTCGATCTCACCGATGTGCTGCTATACGGAGCGGGCGGGGCGGCGCTCGTGCTGGCGGTCGATTTTTTGGCCATGCGCTATTTGCCGGATGATTGGCATGACGACGGCGGGGTGAACGAAAAAATATTCCGCGGCCGCTCGATTCCGCATCTCTTTTTTTTATGTGCGCTCATCGCTGTGACGGAAGAATGGCTGTTTCGCGGCGTTGTGCAGACGCATTGGGGGCTTGGAGCGGCAAGCGTCATTTTTGCTGTGCTGCATGTGCGCTATTTGGAAAAATGGTTTTTGTTTCTGATGGTTGTGCTCATCAGTTTGTTTCTCGGTGCGCTTTACGAACAGACCGGGAGTTTATGGGTGACGGTTGTTGCCCACTTTTTGATCGATGTGGTGCTCGCTTTGCATATTCGGCTGCAGCGGGAGGAAGGGGTGAAGCGATGAAAGGAACACAGGAGCGCCGAGCGGGGCGGCGCTTGCGGATCGATGAGAGCGCGCCGTCCTCGCGCATCAAACGGCGGAGGGAAAAAGAAGAACAAAAGCGAAAATACGTCCCGGCCCGCCTGCTCGTGTTCTTGTTTTTGGCGTTGCCGGCAGTCGTGCTGGCCATCCACCATGTCCAATCGAGGTCCGACACGGTCACAGTCGTTCGTCATGAAGATCAAAGCGGCCGCGAGACGGTGCGCATTATTCAAGACGACGAAGTCAAGAGGACAGAACAGGCGGCCAAATCGAAGCAGAAGAGCGCCGCCGACCGAGGAAGCGTCGGCGGCCGGGAAAAGAAGACCGATGATGAACAAGGAAAAATCATCACCCATGTCGTCGCAGCCAATGAGACGCTCTACAGCATCGCCATGAAATATTACGGCACGCCTGATGCGATCGATCTCATTAAAAAGGAAAACGGCTTGTCGACGGGCCGCCTTCAGCCAGGGCAAACGCTGCGCATTCCGCTTGACGAAAACCATTGAGCGAAACAAAGCATTGTCTGCCGCTCCCCTTTCTTTGTTCTAATGCTGCCTTCTGCGGCATATGATGGACAATAAAAACAGGACAAGGGGGAGAGGAGATGGTCCATTTTCCAGATGAATTTCCCCTCGATGAAGTGGCGAAGGAAATGTTGATGGCCGTCATCGAAAAAAAGAAAAAATGGGAGCGGCTCGAAAAGCGGACGTTGCTCTTGCAGGCGGCCGCGTTTTCCGGTTTGGCCGTTTTCCTGCTTTATCTTTTGGCCAAGGCGGCGGCTTTCGGGACGTGGGGAGAGCGGATCGCCTGGTTTTTCGCTGCGCCTGCCCATGTGTTGATTCTGCTTCTTTTAAGCACCGTTTATTGGGCAGCCGTCTACTACAAAGGAAAAAGCGAAAAGGCGGAAGACGATTTTCACGCCCTCCGCTGTGAGATCATTCAAAAAAGCATCGATTTATGGCAGGACCAAGAACAGTGGAACGGGCGCCATCGGCTGTTTGAATGGATGAAGCGGGAGTATGGCATCAATCTTTATTATGAACAAAGTTGAGCGGGGGTTCCGCTCAGCTGCTGGCTTAGAAAACCTTTTTATGGTTGCGCTCCTCTTTTAAAATTTCCACCGCTTCACGGAACCGTTGGGCATGGATGATTTCCCGCTCGCGCAAAAAGCGGAGTCCGTCGTTTAAATCCGGGTCGTCGCTCATATTGATGATCCACTGATATGTCGCGCGCGCTTTTTCTTCGGCCGCGATGTCCTCATACAAGTCGGTGATCGGGTCGCCTTTCGCTTGGATGTACGTCGCCGTGAATGGAACGCCGGCGGCGTTATGGTAAAAGAGGGCGCGCTCATGGTCGACGTAATGCGGCTCCAGCCCGGCTTCTTTTAGCTGCTCAGGCGTCGCGTCTTTCGTCAGTTTGTACACCATCGTTGCGATCATTTCAAGGTGGGCGAGTTCTTCCGTACCGATGTCGTTTAGCAGCCCGATGACTTTCGGCGGCAGCGTATAGCGCTGGTTTAAGTAGCGGAGCGCCGCTGCCAGCTCCCCGTCTGCCCCGCCGTATTGCTCGATCAAATATTTTGCCAGCCGCGGATTGCACGTGCTGACGCGGACCGGGTATTGCAATTTTTTTTCATAAATCCACATGATCCGTTCCCCCCTTGCGTTCGTGATGGATCGGCTACACTTGCCAAGGCCATGGCGTGTCGTCCCAGTTCCACGGGTAGTTGGAATAGCTATGGCCAAACTGTTCAAGCGGACCATAGGCGGCTTCAAATTGTTTTTTCAGCTGTTTCCGTTTTTTGGCGAGTTGGTTAAATTGTTGAATCGCTTGATAGTCGGTCGGATGGGTGTCCAAGTAGAGTGTCAGTTCGACGAGGGCAAAGTCGACGGCTTGCAGCTCTTCAAGCTGTTCATAATACTCCTTTGGCATTTGTTTCATGAGCCATCACCTTTTGTCTTTGTTTCGTAAGGGCTGTAGTACGGATCGTAAAACACTTGCCAAAGCGTCCCTTTCATCAACGCTTCACGAAGAGGGAATTGCGGCAAGTTGGGCGGCTGGAATCCGACGTATAAGTTTGGTGCGGTGACGTATGTTTTCACGCGGATCGGCGGGCATGGGTCAAACGGGCTTGTATACGGCTCATATTGTTTGCGCGTTGTAAACATGAAACCCCTCCTTTTTTGGCAAAGTTCAGTCTATATTATGATAGAGCAGTACCGTTCATGCCTGTTTGTCATGGCGAATCATGGCAATAATAAGGAGGAAAAAATGGGCCGCCTATGGATGATCGCCTTTGTCGCTGTCTTGTGCACGTATTTGTTTTTTCGCTGGCTGCCGCCCCTTGAGCCGTTTTCCCCAACCTTGTTTTTGACGCAGCTGTTGTTTTCCCCGTTTCGAACATGGCTTGCTTTTGCTTGTTTTTTGCTCGGCGTCGCTGCCAACGGGGCGCTTCTTAGCATCGCTGTAACCGGGACGGTGCGTTTATTGTCCGGCCGGCGGCTCCGCTTAGGCCAATGGTTGCTCAGCTTGGCGGCGCTCGGCCATTTTTATTGGGCGTTTCAGTTCCATTGGCGGCTGGCGGCGCTTTTTTTCGTTTTTTCTTTTTTTATGGTATGATGACGTTGAGAAGCCGCCAGACGATGCCGCATCGCTGGCCATGACAGGAGGAAGTATGCTGATCGGGGAGCAACCGAGAAAAAATGCTTGTCTAAAACGGGGAAAACGATGTAAACTCATTAATAACAACAAACGAACCAATTGCCGCTTGCGTCATACAATAACGGTAAGAGATGGCTCTGTAGGTAAGGAGGGGTGCCGATGCGTCTTGAGCGCTTGACCCACAACAAAATCAAAATTTTCCTGACGTTTGACGATTTGCTGGACCGCGGGTTGACGAAAGACGATTTATGGAAAGATACGTTTAAAGTCCATCAGCTGTTCCGCGATATGATCGAGGAAGCAAGCGAAGAGCTCGGTTTTGAAGTGAACGGATCGATCGCGGTCGAAGTGTACTCTTTACCGGCGCAGGGCATGGTCGTTATCGTTACGAACGAAGGCGACTACGACGACATGGAAGAAGAATTCGCCGACGATTATATCGAAATGCAAGTAACGCTCGATGAGAGCGATGACATATTTTACGAATTCCAAACGTTTGAAGATGTCATCCAGCTCGTTCATCGCCTGCATGCGGTCGGCTGCCTCGACGGCACGCTTTATTCCTATCAAGGCCGCTTTTACTTGCATGTTCCCGAAGAGCCCCCAATTCCGCTCGACAACTTTGTCGCCTTGCTGGCCGAGTTTGGCAACCCGGCTACGATAACGATACATCGTGTGCAAGAATATGGGAAGCGGCTGATTGAACGCCGCGCGATCGAACAGCTCGTTCGTTATTTCCGCGCCAATTAAAGGTATAGAAAGGCTCCTTGAAATGGACAAGGAGTCTATTTTTTTGCGCCAACTGTTCGACGCCGCTTCGCCATTTTTCCTTTGCATCCGGCCACAGAAGGTGTATACTATGACATGAAAGGCGACAAATTATTATAGCGAGCTTATAGGAGGTTTACGTATGGCAGCCGATAAGCATACGGAAGAGAAAGAACAACAATACGACGTGCTGGCGTCGACACAAATTGTTATACATAGAGCGTTGGAAAAGCTCGGCTACCCGGAAGAAGTGTATGAGCTGTTAAAAGAGCCGATCCGCGTGTTGACAGTCCGCATTCCGGTGCGCATGGACGACGGGTCGGTGAAAATTTTTACCGGCTACCGCGCGCAGCATAACGATGCGGTCGGTCCGACGAAAGGCGGCGTGCGTTTCCATCCTGATGTGACGGAACGAGAAGTGAAAGCGCTGTCGATTTGGATGAGCTTAAAGTGCGGCATCGTTGACTTGCCATACGGCGGCGGCAAAGGCGGCATCGTCTGCGACCCGCGCACGATGTCGTTCCGCGAGCTCGAGCGGCTAAGCCGCGGCTACGTGCGCGCCATCAGCCAAATCGTCGGACCGACAAAAGACATTCCGGCGCCGGATGTGTTTACGAACTCGCAAATTATGGCGTGGATGATGGATGAGTACAGCCGAATTCGCGAGTTTGATTCGCCAGGGTTTATCACCGGGAAGCCGCTTGTCCTCGGCGGTTCGCACGGCCGGGAAACAGCGACGGCCAAAGGAGTGACCATTTGCATCCGCGAGGCGGCGAAAAAACGCGGCTTGTCGCTCAAGGGAGCGCGCGTCGTCGTTCAAGGGTTCGGCAACGCCGGCAGCTATTTGGCCAAATTTATGCACGACGCCGGGGCGAAAGTCGTCGGCATTTCCGATGTGTACGGCGCGCTGTACGACCCGAACGGGCTCGACATCGACTATTTGCTTGAACGGCGCGACAGCTTTGGCACGGTGACGAAGCTGTTTAAAAATACGATTTCGAATCAAGAGCTGCTTGAGCTCGATTGCGATATTTTGGTGCCGGCGGCCATCGAAAACCAAATTACGGCCGAAAACGCTCCGCGCATTAAGGCGAGCATCGTCGTCGAGGCGGCGAACGGGCCGACGACGCTTGAGGCGACGGAAATTTTGACGCAGCGCGGCATTTTGCTCGTTCCGGACGTGCTTGCAAGCGCTGGGGGCGTGACTGTGTCGTACTTCGAATGGGTGCAAAACAACCAAGGTTACTATTGGACGGAAGAAGAAGTGGAACAGCGGCTTGAAAAAGTGATGGTCAAAGCGTTCAACAACGTGTATGAAATGGCGCAGACGCGCCGCGTCGACATGCGCCTTGCCGCCTACATGGTCGGCGTCCGCAAAATGGCGGAAGCGTGCCGGTTCCGCGGCTGGGTGTGAGGCGAGCAAGCGCCGATGTTTGCAAGCTTTGGTGAAATCCCCTATCATAAGATAGGGGATTTTTTGCTTCATGCGAGGTGGCAAAAACGATGAAAGAGGAGAAAATCATTATTGTCGGCGGCGGTCCGTGCGGGCTGGCGGCGGCGATTGCTTTGCAAGACGCCGGATTTTCGCCGCTGGTGATCGAGAAAGGAAACATCGTCCATTCGATTTACCGTTTTCCGACGCATCAGACGTTTTTCAGCACGAGCGACCGGTTGGAGATCGGCGGCGTGCCGTTTATCACGGAAAACCGGAAGCCGACGCGAAATCAAGCGCTCGCTTATTACCGGGAAGTCGTGGTTCGCAAGCAAGTGCGCGTCAATACGTTTGAAGAAGTGAAAACCGTCAAGCCGCAGGAAGATGGAGCATTTCTTATTGAAACGACAAAAGGGACGTACCGCGCGCAGTACGTCGTCATCGCCACCGGCTATTACGACCATCCAAACTATATGAACGTGCCGGGGGAAGAGCTGCCGAAAGTGATGCATTACTTTAAAGAAGCGCATCCGTACTTCAACACCGACTGCGTTGTCATCGGCGGGAAAAACTCGAGCGTCGACGCGGCGATGGAGCTTGTGAAAGCTGGGGCGCGCGTGACAGTGCTGTATCGCGGCAACGAGTATTCGAAAAGCATTAAGCCGTGGATTTTGCCGGAGTTTGACTCTCTTGTGAAGAAAGGCGTCATCCGCATGGAGTTTCGCGCACATGTGAAAGCAATTACCGAAGATGCGGTCGTGTATGAAGTGGACGGGGAAACGAAAACAATCAAAAACGACTTTGTGTTTGCCATGACCGGCTACCATCCGGATCATCGCTTCTTGATGAACATCGGGGTGCAGATCGACCCGGAAAGCGGCCGGCCGCATTATGATTCAGAGACGATGGAAACAAACGTGCCGGGGGTGTTTATCGCCGGGGTGATCGCCGCTGGCAACGATGCGAATGAAATTTTTATCGAAAACGGCCGCTTCCATGGAGACGCTATTGCCGCCTGCATCGCCAAGCGCGAACGGGAGGGGTCGGCCAAGCAGCTGCAGTAGCGCTTCTTGGCCAATACATCGACTGGGCATATGACGGCATGCCCTCCTCGAACAATGAACGCCTTGCGGGCAAATGACATTTGCCCGCCGGCGTTCTTGTTCGAGGGAAGAGGCAGAAAAGCGTGTGTTCAGCCATACCATTCTTTGTTTTTTAGTAAAATAATGGATAATCAACATTCGTGTAATGATGCTAAAGCGAGAAAGCGAGGGTGGCTTGCGTGACGAAACGGAAAGTGGTGCTCCTGACAACCGGCGGCACGATTGCGAGCAAGCGAAACGAACGCTCCGGCCGCCTGCGGGCCGGGGCGCTAAGCGGTGAAGAACTTGCGGCGATGTGCCATTTGCCGAAAGAAATTGAAATCATCGTGGAAAGCGTATTTCAATTGCCAAGCATGCATTTGACGTTTTCGCATTGGCTTGAGCTGAAAAAACGGATTGAGGCGCATTTCACCGATCCATCCGTTGATGGCATCGTCGTCACTCACGGAACCGATGCGCTCGAAGAAACGGCCTATTTCCTTGATTTGACGATCGATGACCCGCGGACGATCGTCGTCACCGGTTCGCAGCGGGCGCCGTCTGATTTGGGCAGCGATGTGTACATCAACATCCGCCATGCCATTTACGCCGCGTGCGCCGAGTCGTTGCGTGGGGCGGGGGCGGTCGTTGTGTTCAATGAACGCATTTTTGCCGCGAAATACGTGAAAAAAGAACACGCCTCGAACATTCAAGGATTCAACGCTTTCGGCTTCGGCTATTTAGGCATCATTGACAACGATGAGGTGTACGTGTACCAAAAGCCGATCCGACGCGAATATTACAAGCTTGTGCGCCCGCTTCCGCCGGTGGACATTGTGAAATGCTACTTGGAGGCGGACGGCAAGTTCATTAAAGCGGCTCGAGAAAGCGGCGTCGCTGGCATTGTGCTCGAAGGGGTCGGCCGCGGGCAAGTGGCGCCAAAAATGGTCGATGAAATCGTCAAAGCCATCGAAGCGGGGATCAAAGTCGTTGTGACGACGAGCGCCGAGGAAGGGGCGGTGTATACAACGTACGATTACCCCGGCAGCGCCTACGATTTGCATAAGAAAGGGGTTATTCTTGGCAGCGACTACGATGCGAAAAAGGCGCGCATCAAGCTCGCTGTCGCTCTTGCTGCCGACGCCGCCGTTGATGGCTTGTTCGCTTATTAGGCAACAAGCGGCCCAGCAATTCCTCTTTTTTTCTCCCCTGTTTCGTGGTACGATGAAGTTAAAAATGCCAAAGAAACGGGGATCGAGGATGTTTTCGTTGATTTCCGCCGGCGTCGCCCCCGGGGTGGCGCTGCTTAGTTATTTTTATTTAAAGGACGAGTATGAGGCTGAGCCGCTTTCGTTTGTGTTGCGCATGTTTTTGTTCGGCGTCTTGCTTGTGTTTCCGATCATGTTCATCCAATACGTGCTGGCGGCAGAAGGGATCGTCGCGTCGCCGGCAGCCGAGGCGTTTCTTTCCGCTGCGCTCCTTGAGGAGTTTGTCAAATGGTTTGTCGTTTATTTTTTTGTGTATGACCACGACGAATTTGACGAGCCGTATGACGGCATTGTGTACAGCGCCAGCGTCTCGCTTGGGTTCGCGACGCTGGAAAACATTTTGTACTTGTTGGCCAACGGAGTGGAGACGGCCATTGCCCGTGCGCTTTTGCCGGTGTCCAGTCATGCGCTCTTTTCCGTCATCATGGGGTTTTATTTCGGCAAGGCGAAGTTTGCCGTAAAAAAGCGCCGCTATTATTTATGGGCGTCGTTTTTGTTGCCGTTTTTCCTTCATGGCGTCTATGACTGGCTGTTGCTCGCCAAAGAGCGATGGGGCTATTACATGGGGTTGTTTATGCTCGCCTTATGGTGGGCGGCGTTGCGCAAAGTAAAACAAGCGAAAGGATACGCCCGCCCTCAAGCGGTGCCGCCTGTGAAAAGCCAAGCGTAAAAGCTTTGGCTTTTTCTTTTTTTCGCATAAAAAAGGGAAACGGAAGGAAAATAGGGGTAAAAACGGTGAGTGTTGATGGGAGGTTCACATATGGCAAGAAAATGGGTTCTATTCATCGCATTGGCTGTTTGGACGTGCATTTACCCATCAGGCCATGCTTTCGCGTTTTCCCCGCAAGTGATTCAGCGTGGAGCAGTTGGCGATGATGTCATTGAACTGCAGGCGCGGTTGCAATACCTTGGGTTTTACAACGGCAAAATTGACGGCGTGTTTGGCTGGCGAACGTATTGGGCGCTGCGCAATTTCCAATACGAATACGGCTTGCCGGTCGATGGACTAGCCGGATCGGAGACGAAACGGAAGCTTGTGAACGCTTCAAAATATTACGAGCAGTTTGTGAAAGAGCAAATCCGCCAAGGAAACGATTTCACCCATTACGGCGGCATTCCGCTCAGCCAGCAGGTGAAAAAACGCGGCGGAGGATCGTCGCGGGCAGCGAAAACGACGGCGTCGAACGTGCCGAAAGGGTTTTCGCAAAACGATATTCGGCTGATGGCAAACGCCGTTTACGGGGAAGCGCGCGGGGAGCCGTACATCGGACAAGTGGCGGTTGCCGCCTTTTCGGCTTGATTTTGAACGAGACGCT
>NZ_AYSF01000053.1:0-64627 GCF_000498995.1 Geobacillus thermopakistaniensis | reverse complement strand
AGAAGCGCAGGCTGCTTTTTCTCGAAAACAAGAAGCAAAAGGAGAAGGGCAATGAAACGGACGGACGCGCCGCTCGTGTTCGCCATCACGTCCTCGTCCCCCCTCTGGAAATCACCCATGTCCCATTCCGAAATAATTCACAAAAAATTTAGCACATTCTTTCGGAAAGGGGGAGAGGGATATTCCGAAGGAATGTGCAAAAAAGAGTCTTTTTTGTGCGGAAATAAAGTGATAATTTACACCATGGTGCTAGTTCATCGCTGGCGTTCAACTAGACGGAGTGTTGCAAGCGAATACACGAACAAGACGCCAATCTAGTGTCACTTCAAACCATAAAATCGAATTAGCGCGAATTTCTTGTGATACGATACTGGTCCACGATGACAGAGAACACCGTTTCAATCACTTCTTCCATGAACCACACATGAGCTTCGTCCACTGGATTGTCATATGCGTAAGGAATTCCGGATTTTGGGATTTTACCACTCACCTAGCTTTCGATCGCGCTCTGTAGGCAAAAAGTTTAAATACGCCATAAATAGTGTTACAAAGGATGCTCGATTTTCTCTTGTGCTAAATCGCTAAATCCATGAAGCGGATCCAATAATTATTTTCCATCATCTGTTTAAATCCCTTCATAACCTGTTTTAGGTGGCGTAATCAACTCCTTTGGTTTAGTCATTTGGAGGACTTCAAATGGAGCCTTATGTATAAGTAAAGAAGTGTTGTAGGCGATATCTTTTTATAGATTAGGAGGAGTTTTAATGAAAAAACTTTTATCATTTAGTTTGTTTATGTTCGTAATGCTCTTTTCAGCTATGGTACCTTTAGCATCAGCTAGTAACATAACTAGTGATAAAAACGCTAAGAATGTAAATAGAATGTTAGAATTACTTGGTTTTTCTAAGGAAGATATTAAAGATCTAAAAGCAAATAAATTTGATGTAGCAGATATAGATTTTAAAAATAAGGATGTAAGGAATTTGAAACTAAAAAAGAAGGATATTTTATTTTTGGCTCACTTTGGATTTACTAAGGAACGAATTGAGCATTTCACACTAAATGATTGGGATCATTTTAAGAATATGGAGGAGCCTGAATTAGTAGATGTGAATGTTTCGTACTTCAAAGTCGATGAAAATAATGGAGAGCTAATTCCTATCACGAAATACGAGTTTGAGGAGAACAAAAAACAGCGAGAGGCATATTATGATGAAATAAAAAAGAACCCTAACGTAACATTAATTACCTCTTTATGTGATCCGGACAATACCTGCAATGGATCAAACTCATCATCGATGGTGAAACTGACTGTTGCTGTCACCCATTCATCGAAATATGCAATTGTTTCTGATTTTGATTGGGTCAATGATTCCAACGAAAGGCATGTTGACTTATTTGGAACTGGGCATAAAGAAGCTTTGACTGTAAATTATGAATCAATATTTGGAAGTTGGACAACTGAGTACTATGATAATTATGGTTATGTAGCAGAAAGGACTTCGTACTTTAATGGTGCAACATATAAATTTTCTACAGGATATGTTCATAAATTAGACAGAAATTCTTCTACGCATCAAGAATTTTGGCAATACAATGGGAAGTGGATACATGCGCAAGATGACTCAGGATATACGTATGCTGAATTTGTGTGGAGCTCTGGAACGAGTTCTTCTGCATATGCCAATTATACGCATATGAAGACGGGATGGAGTTCATCGTTTAGTGTATCGATGCCGCTAGGAGCGTCAATTTCTGTTTCAGGAACGACAAGTTATATCCAAATACCAAACGCGGCAGTTTCCTTTACAAGATGAAATTACTGTGTTATGTCTGATTTGCCGCGAATCGATATTTACGGTGAAGGGTGGCTTATCATTGAAACGGATCCTCCGTTATGTTTTGTTGTGTACAATGCTAGTTGGCTGCGATCATCAGGAGATGAATTTACAGGCTCATCATTTGGATGCAAAAAGGCAAGGTTTTGATCAAGAAGAGATAGAAAGCCTCATCAGAGAGCCGGAAAACGCCAATAAAGTCAACCAACAGCTCAAAAACAAGGAGGCTGCGTCTTTCTTTCGGCTGGGGATGACGAAAGAAGAGATTCGGCACCTGAATCGGGAGGAGATGGATTTTTTTCGCGCGAGAAGTGCGGCGAATCAATGGCATGAGCTCGATGAACAAACGGTGAAGGAGATTTTCAAGAAACAGGCGGATTATCAAATGATCCGGTGCAATATCGAGAAACAGAAATTATGCACCGCGTCAACGATTTACACCGATCAAAAAAAGAACATCATGGAATTGACCATATCCGTTTCCTTGTTAAATCGAGAAGACCATCGATATGCCGTCGTCTTGTCGTATGAATGGCTTATAGATCCGAAAGAAAAGGAGACGGATTTTTACGGGATTTTGACGACAGAAAATGCGGTTGTGGATTATCATCAGCTTTATAGCTCCTACAAGACGTATCGGGATGCATCTCACGTCAGCATACAACATATTAGGAAACCCTATCAATCTTCTGTTGTGGGGTATATGATCAAAAATTCCCTGCACAAGGAAAACAGCCGCCACTTCGGATATGTGTATTCTGAAATCGTCCCTTCAGATCACGCGCAAACGTATATCGATGTTGAGGGATTTTATGTTCATGCTAATCGGACATGGAGAGAAAACGACTTGTTTTCCTTCCAAGATGTTTATAACTGGAATGAGAAGGCTGACGCGGTGATGTTCAAGTCTCCGGTGATCCGAATCTCAATCCGACCGTGATGAAGCGGGATCGAACGTTTTGTTTCGGGGGAGCGCTCTTTTTGGGCGCTCCCCTGTCTTTCATTTCACATGCCAGGCGGCTCTGTTCAGCCGCGCCCGGTCTTCCTGTTTAGCTCTGGACTTTTTCAAGCGCCAATTTGATGCCGAACCCGATCATCACCGTGCCCGTGATGCCTTCGATCCATTTCTTCGTTTTCGGCCGCTTCATGAAATCGCTGATATAATGGATGAAGGAAATGTAAAACAAAAACCATATCGCGGTCATCGCCGTATAAGCCGCCCCCATCAGGAGAAACGGAACAAAGGAGTGCGAGCCCGGTGCTACGAATTGCGGCAAAAAGGTTAAGAAAAAGGCCGCCACTTTCGGATTTAAGAAATCGGTCAGAAACCCTTGCTTGAAGCAGGCGGTATGTTCTCCTCCTCCTCTGATGTCCGTTTCCACACTGGGGGCTTCGCCTTTTTTCATGACCCCATATAATGCCTTAACGCCTAAATACGTTAAGTACACAGCACCCACATACTTCAGGATCGAAAACAGCAAGGCCGATTGCATAATGACGGCGGAAAGCCCGAGCGACGCCGCGGCGGTGTGGAGAAACAAGGCGCAGCAAACCCCTAGTGCGGTTTTCAAGCCGCCGATCTTCCCTGCGGAAATGGTGTTTTTGGTCACCACCGCTGTGTCGGGGCCGGGCAGCACAATCAAAAATATCGATAAGAGAAGAAACGGGTACAGATGGATCATTGGACAGCCCTCCCATTGTCAGAATGTTTCGATGGGTATCATTGTATCGCAATCGTTCCTCGATTGTAAATTATGGACGTTATGAATCTATGAACTGACATTGCCCTTGATGGTGCGGCGGTCATTTTTATTTCGCGCCGCCCGCGCTTATGGTATAGTGAAGATAGCTGGAAATCGAACGAATTGGTGATCGTGATGATTTACATCGGACTGACTGGTTGGGGGGATCATGACAACCTCTATCCGCCAGGTCTTGCGGCGAAAGACAAGTTGCTGGAATACGCGGCCCATTTTCCGACGGTCGAGGTCGATTCGTACTTTTACGCCATTCAGCCGCGTTCGAACGTGGAAAAGTGGATTCGCGAGACGCCGCCGTCGTTTCAGTTTATCGTGAAGGCATACCAAGGAATGACCGGGCATGAGCGCGGCCCGATTCCGTATGAAAGCAAGGAAGCGATGTTTGCCGCGTTTCTGGAATCGATCGCGCCGTTTCAGGAAGCGGGGAAATTGGCGATGGTGCTGTTTCAGTTTCCGCCGTGGTTTGACTGTCGGCGCGAGCATGTGGCGTACTTGCGCTGGACAAAAGCGCGGATGGGGGAGGTGCCGGCGGCGCTCGAATTTCGGCACCAATCATGGTTTTCGCCGCGCTTTTATGAAAAAACGCTTCACTTTATGGAAGAGGAAGGGTGGATTCACACAATTTGCGACGAGCCGCAGGCGGGGGAAGGGTCGGTGCCGACCGTTTTGCATCCGACCGACCGGGAAAAGACGCTCATCCGCCTGCACGGACGGAATGTCCACGGCTGGAACAAGGCGACGGCCGGCGAGAACTGGAGGGCGGTCCGCTATTTATACCGGTACAATGAGCGCGAGCTGCGCGAGTGGGTGCGCCATATAGAGGCATTAAAACAAAAAACGAAACAGATTTACGTGCTGTTTAACAACAACTCCGGCGGCGATGCCGCCGACAACGCCAAACAATTGATCGATTTGCTTGGCATTGAGTACACGGGCCTGGCGCCGCGGCAGCTTGGTTTGTTTTGAAGCGGGGAAGAGGGGGATGGAGGATGGCGTATGCGTTGCTTGTCTTGATCGGCTTTATCGCGGGGACGGTCGGCAGTTTGGCCGGCCTTGGCGGCGGGGTGATCATCGTGCCGTCGCTTCTGTTTTTCGGCGCGCTCGGCTGGCTGTCGGCGGTGACGCCGCAAGTGGCGGTCGGCACGTCGCTTGTCGTCATTATTTTCAATGGCTTATCGTCCACATTGTCGTATATGAAAGACAAAATGGTCGACTATCAAAGCGGCTTGCTCTTTTGCCTTGGCAGCGTTCCCGGGGCGGTCATCGGCGCTTGGGTGAACAATACGCTGAGCGCCGCTCATTTTTCATTGTATTTTGGGCTGTTTTTAATCGCCATGTCGCTCTTTTTGTCGCTGAGCCGGAAGAAAACGAAGCGTTCGGCTGACGAGACGGCGGCGGCGACGGAGAATGAACGGGAGTCATCCCGATCCGAGACGAAAGCGGAAACCCGCTTGAAACGGGCATCGTGGTGGGCGCGGAAAGTCATGCGCACGTACACGGAGCGGAACGGGGAGACGTTCGTGTACGGCTATTATCCGCTCGCCGCGATCGCCATCGCGTTTGTGGTCGGCTTTTTCGGCGGGTTGTTTGGCATTGGCGGCGGCTCGCTCATGGTGCCGGCGATGATCGTGCTGTTTCGCTTTCCGCCCCATGTGGCGGTCGCCACGTCGATGTTGATGATTTTTTTGTCCTCGCTCGTCGGTTCTCTCACCCATGTCGCGATGGGAAATGTGCAATGGTCGTTTGCCCTTGCCCTCATTCCCGGCGTATGGATCGGCGCGAAAACCGGGGCGTGGATCAATAAGCGGATGCCAAGCCGGACGCTTGTCGTCGTGCTTCGGATGGTGCTCGTTTTGCTTGGCCTTCGGCTTGTGATCGAAAGTTTTTCGTAACCAAGGAGGCTTGCGCATTGAAGCAAACCGTCTATATTTATCATACGAACGACGTGCACAGCCATTTTGAACATTGGCCGCAAATCGCCCGCTTTTTGTCAGAACGGAGAAGGGAGCATCGCGCGCGCAACGAGGCGATGCTTTTGTTTGATGTGGGCGATTTTCTCGACCGCGTGCACCCGATTACCGAGGCGACGCGTGGAAAAGCGAATGTGGACTTATTGAACGATCTTCACTATGATGCGGTGACGATCGGCAACAACGAAGGGATCACCCTTGATCATGATGAACTGGATACGTTGTACGAACAGGCTCGGTTTCCGGTCGTTGTCGCCAATTTGTTTCGCCGCGATGGCGTGCGGCCGCATTGGGCGCTGCCGTATGTCGTCATCCCGGCGACGGAGACGTTTCGCATTGGGGTGGTTGGCGCCACCGCTCCGTTTTCTCACTTTTACGAGCTGCTCGGCTGGAAGATCGTTCCGCCGTTTGACATGTTGGCAGCGGCGGTGGAGGAAGTGAGGCAAAAGGCCGATTGCGTCGTTGTGCTGTCTCATCTTGGGGTGAATGAGGATGAAAAAATCGCTGCGACGATCCCAGGCGTGGACATTATTTTAGGCGCTCACACCCACCATGTGTTTCCAGAAGGAAAAACATTGAATCAAACACTGCTTTGCGCGGCGGGGAAATACGGAAAATATGTTGGGGTGGTCAAGCTGGAGATTGACCAAAACCGGCTGTCCAGGGCATCCGCGACGGTCGTGGATGTCGAACCATTGCCCCGCTCCGAGGCGGTCGAGCGCCATCTTGTTTGTCTTGAGCAGGAAAGTTTGGCGCGGCTTGAAGCGGAACAAGTCGCCGTGCTCCATGATGACTTGCCGCTTGACTGGTTCGCCCCGTCGCCGCTTGGGAATTTGCTTGCTTCCGCTTTGCGTGAGTGGTGCCAAGCGGACATTGGCATGGTTAACGCCGGCGTGCTGCTTGCGCCGCTTGCGAAAGGGCCGGTGACGAAAAAAGATTTGCATCGCATTTGCCCGCATCCGCTCAACCCGTGCAAGGTGAAGCTGCGCGGCGCGGAGCTCAAAGAGATTATCCTTGAGGCCAACACGGAACGGATGAAGCATTGGCAGTTTAAAGGGTTTGGCTTCCGCGGCGAAGTGATGGGGGAAATGGTGTACGACGGCGTGGACATCGAGGCCGGGCTCGAGGAGGACGGTCAATGGCATATCCGCCGCATTATGATCAACGGCGAGCCGCTCGATCCCGAGCGCACGTATGAGGTGGCGACGACCGATATGTTTGCGATCGGCCACTTTTATCCGCAAATTCAGCGGGCGGCGGAAAAAACGTATTACATGCCGGAGTTTTTGCGCGATCTTCTCGCTTGGAAATTGGCCCAATAGGCAGGCACTTCTTTTTCCATGCTTCATACATTGGAGTATGGAAAGGAGAGTGACTGCGGCGATGGTCGAAGTGAAGCCGATCATCATTGACGGACATCCGTTTATTGCTGTGTCCGTCCAGCTGCCGAAAACGAATTTGTTGGCGGTGGCGGGTGAAAAAGGGTACATTATGTGCGGAGCGCTCGATGTGGCGCTGTTGAATGAGAAATTGCGTGATCGCGGCATTATCGCCGGGCGGGCGGTCGGGGTGCGTACGATTGAACAGCTGCTCGAGGCGCCGCTCGAATCGGTGACAGTCGCCGCTTTGGAGCTCGGCATTGAAGAGGGAATGAAAGGAAGAGAGGCGCTGTTGAAAATGCGGTGAAAAAATCCCTCCTTGCAAGCATACATATAGCTTGTAAAGGAGGGATTTTCATTTTGTTGCGCCCCCGATTCGTGCGGAAGGGGCCGCTCCCGTTCCGCTATGTGTTTTTATTGACGTTCGTTTTTTTTATGTTCTCGACGGCGGTAAGCCTTTGGATTGTCAATAAAGGCATTAAGCCGGTGCTCATGGAGATTGCGGAAACGGAAACGAAGCGGATTGCCAACTTGGTGATCAATAACGCCATTGAGCAGCAGTTTCAAAAAGACAACCCTGAATTTCGGCAGCTGGTCACGGTTCAAAAGGACGAAAGCGGCAAAATTGTGTCGGTCGATTTTGACACCGCGGTGATCAATCGCATCTTATCGGAGACGGATGATCATGTGATGGAAAGCTTAAAGGCGGCGACAGAAGGACGGCTTGAACGGATGGTCCTTCCCGAAGTCGAGTCCGGAACTGGAAACAGCCGCGGCATCATTTATTACATTCCGCTTGGAAAAATCACGGATAATGCCCTCTTGGCCAACCTCGGCCCGCGCATTCCGGTGCAGTTTCAGATCGTTGGCAATGTCGACTCGGAAGTGACGAAAGAAATTCGAGCGTATGATATTAACAGTTTTTTTATTGAAATTGATATTCATGTATCGGTCGACATCCAAGTCGTCATTCCTTTTGCATCGAAAATTTCCAATGTGACAACAGATATTCCAGTTGTGATGCGCTTTATTCCGGGAGAAGTGCCGCAATTTTACAACAAAAACGGCGGTCAAGTCGGCCCGTCCATCCAGCTTCCGAAGCGGTAGTGGGAAAGGCTGTCAATGCGCGCCTCTAAAAGGCCGGTGACTGTCATCTTCCTAAATCGATCGTTCTCGTTCGACTGTCGAAGGCAAGCCAAGGCGTGACGGAGGATCGAACAACCGCCTGCTTCACAGACCCATATATGGGTCTTTAAGCGGCGTTGTTCGGTCGCCCGACAGTCGATCAAATANGACTGTCATCTTCCTAAATCGATCGTTCTCGTTCGACTGTCGAAGGCAAGCCAAGGCGTGACGGAGGATCGAACAACCGCCTGCTTCACAGACCCATATATGGGTCTTTAAGCGGCGTTGTTCGGTCGCCCGACAGTCGATCAAATACTCGGGTAAAAGCTGCAAATGGCAAAGCTTCAAATTGCATCTATATAGTTCCGTTAGGTTGACGGGTGCCCGCGTCAGCCGTTGGGAATGGTTTTGACAGAAACATGGAAATGTTATGCAAAAAAAGTGTTCTTCCCGGCGAAGGGGCTTTGGCTGTTTCTCTGGCGTTTGTCAAGAGGAAACAGCTTTTTTTGTTTTTCAAATAGAAAACAACTAGACGAGTTGGTTCGAATTTTGTAATATTATATTAAATTGAAAATAGTTTTATTATTTACATAGCAGTTTGAGAGGGGGAATGAACGGCCGGCATCGGAAGGCATGCATCAGTTTGCGGCGCCATCCGGCGCGGCGCACGAGCGCACAAGGCAGACGGACTCTATCGATATAGTATGCAGAAAAAGGTGTGCGCTCTGGTGACAGAACATTTTGAACAATGGGGGGAACAAGAAATGAAGAAAAAAAGAGCAGCAGGTGTCTTTTTCTCATTGATGCTGACGGCGGGTCTTTTGGCCGGCTGCGGCGGCAACCAGCAAGGAGGCAGTTCTTCAGGCGGAAACAGCGGCGGAGGCGGGGGCGGCGATGTGATTAAAATCGGCGCCAACCTTGAGCTGTCCGGCGGGGTCGCGTCATACGGCCAGTCGATTGCGGAAGGGCTCGACTTGGCGCTTGAGGAAATCAACAAAGAAGGAATCAACGGCAAAAAGCTGGAGTTGGTGAAAGTCGACAACAAATCGGAAGCGGCCGAAGCGACGAACGGCGCGATCAAGTTGATCAGCCAGGATAAAGTCGTCGCCATCATCGGCTCGGCGACGAGCACGAACACTTTTCGGCAGGATTTTGCAGGCGCCGAANGAGGCCATTCTCCCCGCCGTTTGGCGCCAAAGGATGGGAAGACGAGCAGGACTTCCTGCTCCCAATTCCGGTTTTGCGCACGCCAAAGAAAAGGTCGCCGAAAACATTACGCCGACAGGCACGAACCCGACGATCACGAACAAAGACGGCAAAGTGAACGAGTTCGTCTTCCGGACGTGCTTTATCGACCCGTTCCAAGGGACGGTGGCGGCCAAATTCGCCTTGAACGAACTGAAAGTGAAAAACGCGGCGGTGTTGATCGACAGCTCGAGCGACTATTCGAAAGGGCTGGCCGCTTCGTTTAAAGACGCGTTCACGCAAGGCGGCGGCAAAATTGTCGCTGAAGAGGCGTATGTCGCGAAAGACACCGATTTCCGTGCGACGCTGACGCGCATAAAATCAAAGAATCCAGAGTTCATTTTCCTGCCGGGCTATTATGAAGAAGTCGGCCTCATCGTCAAGCAGGCGCGCGAGCTTGGCTTGAACGTGCCGATCATGGGCGGCGACGGCTGGGATTCGCCGAAGCTGGTCGAGATCGCGGGCAAAGACGCGTTGAACAACACGTACATCACGAACCATTATTCGTCGGGCGACCCGGATCCGAAAATTCAAGAGTTTGTGAAAGCCTTTAAAGCGAAATACAACAAAGCGCCGGATGCGTTCAACGCGCTTGGCTATGATACAGCCTACTTCCTGGCCGACGCCATTAAGCGGGCCGGCAGCGCCGATCCGGTGAAAATTAAAGACGCGCTGGCGCAAACGAAAGATTTGCAGCTCGTCTCCGGCACGCTGACGCTCAATGAAAACCATGACCCGGTCAAATCGGCGGCCATTTTGGAATACAAAGACGGGCAGCAGCAATTCAAAACGAAAGTGAATCCGTAATGAAAGGCTGGATGGATGCATGGACGGGGGAGGCCCCTAAGGGGCGCCCTCCTGTCCGGCATTTCTTTTGGTCAACGACGAGTTTTCGTTAAGGAGCGTGCGATCATGGAACTCATTCAACAGCTGGTCAACGGCATTTCGCTAGGCAGCATTTATGCGCTCATCGCTCTTGGCTATACGATGGTGTACGGCATTGTTCGGCTCATTAACTTCGCCCATGGCGACGTCTTTATGGTCGGTTCATTCGTCGGTTTTTATGCCGTAACGATGCTTGGTGTCGGCTTTTTCCCGGCGCTTTTGCTGGCGATGGCCTCTTGCGCCGTGCTTGGGATGATCATCGAGCGGATTGCCTACAAGCCGTTGCGCAATGCGGCGCGCATCGCAGTGCTCATTACGGCGATCGGCGTATCGCTCTTGATTGAGTACGTCACGATTTATTTGCGCGGGGCCCAGCCGGAAGCGTATCCGAGCACGCTGCTGCCGGATCGGAACTTGAAGCTGTTTGGGGTTGTCATCAGCAGCCAGTCGCTGTTCATCCTCGGCACGTCCCTCGTTTTGATGATCCTTCTTCAGTTCATCGTTCACCGGACAAAAATCGGGAAAGCGATGCGCGCTGTTTCCCATGATGCGGAAGCGGCCCGGTTGATGGGAATCAACGTCGACAACACGATTTCGGCCACGTTCGCCATCGGTTCGGCGCTCGCGGGGGCGGCAGGCGTTATTTTCGGCATTTATTATACAAAAATCGAGCCATTGATGGGCATTCTTCCCGGATTGAAAGCGTTTGTCGCCGCCGTGTTGGGCGGAATCGGCATCATTCCGGGAGCGATGGTCGGGGGGCTTTTGCTTGGCGTCATCGAATCGCTCGTCAGCGGGCTCGGCTACTCGCTTTGGCGCGACGGAGTGGCGTTTGTCATTTTAATTCTCATTCTCATTTTCCGGCCGGCCGGATTGTTTGGCAAGAACGTACGAGAAAAAGTGTAAAGGATGGTAGGGGACAATGGCAACTTGGAAGCGGACTCGTGGATTTTGGGTTTCCGTCATACTGGCCTTCGCCTTTTTCGCTGTTGTCGAGTGGCTGATTGCAAGCGGGACGCTCAATGTGTTTTACGTCAACACGCTCTTTTTCATGGCGATCAACGTCATGCTGGCGGCGAGCCTTCACTTGATCATCGGCATCACCGGACAGTTTTCGATTGGACATGCCGGCTTTTTCGCCGTCGGCGCTTACGCTTCAGCCGTCATGACGATGAAGCTGCAGCTGCCGTTTGCGGTCGGCGTCTTGACCGCTGGGATCGCGGCGATGCTCGCCGGCCTCGTCATCGGCGTGCCGAGCCTGCGTTTAAAAGGCGATTACTTGGCGATCGCCACGCTTGGGTTTGGCGAAATTGTCCGCATCGCGCTCTTGAACATCGATTACGTCGGCGGGGCGAGCGGCATGACGGTGACGCATATGACGACATGGCCGTGGGTGTTCGCCTGCCTGTTTGTCACGATTTTGGTGATCGCCAACTTCACGAACTCGACGCACGGACGGGCGTGCATTTCGATTCGCGAGGATGAAATCGCCGCTGATGCCATGGGGATCAATACGACGTATTACAAAGTGGCGGCGTTTGCGATCGGTTCGTTTTTCGCCGGCATCGCCGGGGCGCTGTACGCCCATCACTTTTACATCATTCAGCCGTCGAACTTCGGCTTTTTAAAATCGTTTGACATTTTGATTTTCGTCGTGCTCGGCGGGCTCGGCAGCCTATCCGGCGCGGTGGTGGCGGCGGTGCTGCTGACGATCGTTTCGACGTTCTTGCAAAACTATCCGGAAACGCGGATGATCATTTACAGCATCGTCTTGATTTTGGTGATGCTGTACCGTCCAACCGGGCTGATGGGGACGAAAGAACTATCTTCGCTCTTCAAATGGCGGAAGGCAGCGCAGGGAGGAATGAATCATGGCGGCAAAAACACCGTTGCTTAAGGCAGAAAACGTCGGCATCCAGTTTGGCGGGCTGAAGGCGCTCTCCGGTGTGACGATGGAGCTGTATCAAGGGGAGCTTGTCGGGCTCATCGGCCCGAACGGCGCGGGGAAAACGACGCTGTTTAACTTATTGACGGGCGTGTATGTGCCGACTGACGGGCGGATTATGCTTGACGGCGAGACGTTGAACGGCCTGCCGCCGTATAAAATTACGCGCAAAGGGATCAGCCGGACGTTTCAAAACATTCGCCTGTTCGGCGAGCTGTC
Organism: Geobacillus thermopakistaniensis; assembly: GCF_000498995.1. NCBI lineage: Bacteria > Bacillati > Bacillota > Bacilli > Caryophanales > Anoxybacillaceae > Geobacillus > Geobacillus thermopakistaniensis. Next base: position 52,261 of record NZ_AYSF01000053.1, on the reverse strand, counting down.
GGTGCTCGACAACGTGAAAGTCGCCTACCATGCGCACGCCCGCCATTCGATCGCGAGCTCCATTCTCCGCCTCCCGTCCCATTTCCGCGGTGAAAAGGAAATGGAAGAAAAGGCGATCGAGTTTTTGAACATTTTTCAGCTTGATGGCGTCATGCACGAGAAGGCGAAAAACTTGCCGTACGGCCAGCAGCGCCGGCTTGAGATCGCTCGGGCGCTGGCGGCGCAGCCAAAAGTGCTTTTGCTTGACGAGCCAGCCGCCGGCATGAACCCGCAAGAAACGAAAGAATTGATGAAGTTGATTGCGTTCATTCGCGAACGGTTTGCGTTGACGATTTTGTTGATTGAGCATGATATGTCGCTTGTGATGGGCATATGCGAGCGCATTTACGTGTTGGATCACGGCCAGCTGATCGCCGAAGGCACGCCGGAACAAGTGCGCAGCAACCCGAAAGTGATCGAGGCTTACCTTGGCGAGGAGGTGTCGTGACCATGTTGAAAGTGGATGGAATCGATGTGTTTTACGGCAACATTCATGCCTTAAAAGGCGTATCGCTTGAGGTGAACAAAGGCGAGATCGTCACGCTGATCGGGGCGAACGGCGCGGGGAAAACGACGCTTCTGAAAACCATTTCCGGGCTGCTTAGGCCGAAAAACGGCGACATCGTGTATGAGGGAGCCTCGATCGCCGGCAAGGCGGCGCAGACGATCGTCAAGCAAGGCATTTCCCACGTGCCGGAAGGGAGGCGCGTTTTCGCCAATATGACGGTCGAGGAAAACTTGGAGCTCGGCGCGTTTTTGCGCAAAGACAAAGAAGGCATTCAACAAGACTTTGCCAAAGTCTTTCAGCTGTTCCCGCGCCTTGAGGAGCGGCGCAAGCAGCTGGCCGGCACGCTTTCGGGCGGCGAGCAGCAAATGCTCGCCATCGGCCGCGCGCTCATGGCGCGCCCGAAGCTGCTCTTGCTTGACGAACCGTCAATGGGGCTCGCGCCGCTTTTGGTCAAGACGATTTTCCGCATCATTCAGGAAATCAACGAGTCGGGGACGACGATTTTGCTTGTCGAACAAAACGCCCATATGGCGCTCTCCATCGCCCATCGCGCCTATGTCCTTGAATCGGGGCGCGTCGTCTTGTCGGGAACGGCGAGCGAGCTGCAGGCGAGCGAGCAGGTGAAGCAGGCGTATTTGGGCGGGCATTGAGAAGCGATAGGCGGAAGAACGTCAGCGGAAAGCCGTTTCGGACGGTTGTGCCGCCGTGGAAAAAAGGCTGATTCCAACTTGGAGATCAGCCTTTTTCCGTCATTGCCGTTTCGGCCGGCGAACGCCGGCTGGGATGGACGGACGGGAAACATCGGCGTCCGGGACGTCTCTGCTCTTGAAAAAACATGCCGCTTATTTGGGCGGCTGGCGTTGGCGGAGAGAACCCCGTCGCGCCAGCCCCCGCGCGGCTAGCGGCGCCGTTGTTGCCGCTCGGCCCGCTCCCATGCTTTTAAGTGCGGGTACGGGTCAAACGCCCATTCGGTATAGCCGTTGTCTTTGTACATGCCGTAGTGAAGATGGGGCGGAAATTTCCCCGCCGTGCCGGGCGGACCGTAGCCAGAGCTGCCGACCGAACCGATGATCGTCCCCGGCTCGACGATTTGCCCCTCGCGAAGATCGGCGGCGAAGCCGTTCAAATGGGCAAAGTAATGGTACGTGTTGTTGATGTCGCGGATGCCGATGCGCCAGCCGCCGTATTTGTTCCACCCTTTCAGCTCGACGATGCCGTAGCACGTCGAGCGCACCGGAACGCCGTAGCCGGCGAAAATGTCGGTTCCTTCATGAATGCGCCGCCCGCCCCAGCCGCGCGCATCCCCCCATGTATCGCGGTAGCTGTAATTGGCCCCTAGCGGAAGCGGAAACACGTGGTTGTCCAATTTCAACGTCTGATACTTTTTATAAATTCTCGCCTTTCCTAAAATCAAGTCGACGGTTTTGGCGCGTTGGTAATAGTTCCAAAGCGCGATTTTGATATGGCGGTGATCGATGCCGTACGTCTGCAAATAGCGGGCCATGGCCATGATCACATCGTCATCGTCATCCGCCCGCGCATAGCCGTCGCCGTCTCCGTCCACACCAAGGCCGCCAAACTGGGAGATGGTGAACGGGTCTGTATCATGCGGGTTTTTGTTCAGCGGCCCGGCCCATATTTCCGGCTTCATATAAATGCCGAGAACGCCGGCTGGCTTGGGCAGGTCGCGGCGCACTTGCCGGACGTTTCGCTCATACTGGTCAATGGCCGCAAAGTAATACCACGGGATCAAGGAAACGGCTTCGGCCTTTTTGTACAGCTCCATTCGCTTTTCATACATCGCTTCTTCCTGTTCCGCCGCCGAAGCCGCGCCGGCGGCGATCCACAGCATCGCTGCCGCCGATATGGCGGCAAGCCATCGATGCACGCGTATTCCCCCTTTCCGCCCGTTTCATATGTTTAGTTTGGGGAGAAACGGGAATTTCATAAATGTTAAAAGGAGGAAAATCGTCTGATGGACGATTTTTTTGTGTTTTCCTGCGCTTTTCATTATAATGAGAAATGAACAATCATCGACAAGTGGAGTGAGAACGATGGCGACGAAAGAAGAACACGTCCGCAAGCCGGACTGGTTGAAAATCAAGTTGAACACGAACGAGAATTATATCGGTTTAAAGAAGCTGATGCGGGAAAACCGTTTACATACCGTTTGCGAGGAAGCGAAGTGCCCAAACATTCACGAATGCTGGGCCGTACGGCGGACGGCGACGTTTATGATTTTAGGCAGCGTCTGCACGCGCGCCTGCCGCTTCTGCGCCGTCAAAACCGGGCTGCCGACCGAGCTCGATTGGCAGGAGCCGGAACGCGTCGCGGAATCGGTGCGCATCATGAACTTGAAACACGTCGTCGTCACCGCCGTCGCCCGCGATGACCTAAAAGACGGCGGGGCGGCGGTATTCGCCGAAACGGTGCGCGCCATCCGCCGGAAAAACCCGTTTACGACGATCGAGGTGCTGCCGTCGGATATGGGCGGGGTGTATGAAAACTTGAAAATTTTGATGGATGCCCGCCCTGACATTTTAAACCATAACATCGAAACGGTGCGCCGCTTGACTCCAAGGGTGCGCGCCCGCGCGACGTACGAACGTTCGCTTGAGTTTTTGCGGCGCGCGAAAGAATTGCAGCCGGACATTCCGACGAAATCGAGCATCATGGTCGGCCTTGGGGAAACGAAAGAGGAAATCATTGAAGCGATGGATGACTTGCGCGCCAACCATGTCGACATTTTGACGATCGGCCAGTATTTGCAGCCGACGAAAAAGCATTTGAAGGTCGTGAAATATTACCATCCGGACGAGTTTCAAGAGCTGAAAGAAATCGCGTTGAGCAAAGGGTTCAGCCATTGTGAAGCCGGCCCGCTCGTCCGCTCGTCGTACCATGCCGATGAGCAGGTGAGCGAGGCGGCGAAAGCGCGGCAGTTGAAAGCGTAACATCCAACGAACGGCGCGAAAGCAAGCAAGCGTTGTTTCAGCGGCTGAAAGCATCATCCCGGCCGGATGAACGCGAAGAAACGGTCATGCCTTTCATAAAGAAGGCAGACCGTTTCTTTTCCCTAGCGCCCCGCTTTCGTCGCCCGCGGCGTGCCGTCGCGGAAATCGCGGTCTAATTCATCGTTTGTTTCGTTGATCATTTCGCCGTTTTCATTTTCCCCGTCGCTCAGTTTTTTCCCTTGCGGATATTTCAACATCCGCTGAATCGTCGCATCGAGAATTTGGTCGATGTTGCGCGTGTTCGAATCAAGGCGCCCGAAGCGCTCAATGTCCTTCATCAGCTGCGGATTGTCGGCGACATACACATGGTAGTAGCGGGGAACGACGGAAAGCGCTGTTTTTTTCACTTGATCGGCCGTTTGCTGCCGGTTGTTCGTGTCCGCGTCATACACGACGAGCACTTCCTCATCCGTGACGAGCGTGGCGACGTCTTTGACGCCCGGCAGCTGGGTGCACAATTTGCTGATTAAATCAGCCGCTTTCTCGCGGTTGAAGGACGGCATGTCGTTATAGCCGTTTGCATCGCCGAGGATCGGGCTTTTTTGATGGCGGACGTAGCCGAAGTTGTTCATCGGCGTGTCATCGCCGTTGGGCACCCCGTTTTCATTGTACAGCTCGTTGCGGTCGGTGACATTGATCGTGTTGCCGCTCCGCTTGTAAATATCGGTGTTTTCGTCCTGAGCCGTCTGCGCGCAGCCGGCTAGGGCGACGGCCGCTCCGAACGCAACGGCCAACCATGGTCGTCTCATCGTCAGCACCCCCTTCGCTTTTAGGGTGGCACACGGATGATGGTTTGATGACAGTAATTGATTGGGGGCGATGCATCGTTTATGATGGAAGTGGAAAGGCGAGGTGAGAACAGTGATTTGCATTAACAATCATTGTTACGAACTGGTGGAAAATGTGAAAAACGCCTTTAATGAAGAAGCCTTTCGCGCCCGATATGCGGACATTTTGGCGAAGTACGACTACATTGTCGGGGATTGGGGATACAACCAGCTCCGGTTGCGCGGGTTTTTTGACGACCATAACCAAAAAGCGACGTACGATACGAAAATCAGCACGTTGTCCGAATATTTGTATGAATATTGCAACTTCGGCTGCGCGTATTTTGTGCTGCGCAAGGTGAAACGATAACCGCGCCAGTGGACCGCGGCGCGGGAGAAGAGGCGGGAGCAAGAAACCGCTGTGCGGCGAAGGGCTCGCAAGGCGGGAAGACGACTCGCGGACAGACAAAAGACGGCGCGACATTCCTCATCGCTGCCGCATGGCGAGACGGCAAACGCGGCAGCCGCCATAGGCTGGGCGGCTGCTCCGTTTCTTTCGCTGTCCTGCTGAATGTCAAGGCTGCTCTTCCGTTTCATTGTACGGAAACTGTTCGCTCTGATGCGGATCGTCGTGCGGCGGGTGGGCGGCTGGGTCGCGCCTTGGAATGTTTTGGTGGAACGATTTAAACTCGTAGTTGAAGGCGCTGTAATGCCGCTGGCCTTCCTTCCAAGGCGTGCTTTTGTTTTCGACCGGCGCGTCGTCGCGGCGCGGCGAGCCGTACGGCCCTTCTGGGAACTCTTCAGCGGTCAAGAAATTGCGCTGTTTCTCGACGACGGAAAAATCGGCGTATGTTTCCCGTTCCGCCATTCGTCTCACCTTCCTTCGTTCGTGGGCTGTTTCATAAGATGCCCGAAACCGAGGAAGGTTATGAGAGATACTCCTCCAAAAAGGCGCGCAAATCGTTGGCATCTTGTTCATGAAGCTGGTAAGCGTGCTCGATATAGCCTGGCTCCTCCAAATCGTCGCGCCCGAGAATGGCAAAGCGGTTGCTTTGCAAGTCGAGCACGAGCCACTTCCCGTAAAAACGATCCGTTTCGATGAGCGCCAAATCAAACCGCTGCCGCTCGCCGACAAAGCTGACGAAGCGGACGGCCGCTTCGACGGTGTCGTCGTATAAATAAAACCGTTCACCCATCATTTGAGCCCCTCCTGTTTTTTCGTCTATGTCCATCATAGCAGACAGGCGGCGAAAACGGGAGACAGCAAATCGCACAAAGGAACGAGGAGGGATGACGGATGTATTTTGTCGATCGCAAAAAACTGGAAGAAACGCTCAGCTACATGGAACAAATGCTGGACCGTTACAAGGCCGAGGAGCGATGGGACGAGCCGCTTCGGCAATTGGCGCTCGAACGGATCGCTCATATCGTCATCGAGGCGGTGTTGGACGTCGGCAACGCCATGATCGACGGGTTTATTATGCGCGACCCGGGCAGCTATAACGACATCATCGATATTTTGGCTGACGAACAGGTGATCTCGCCGGCGGATGCTGACCGATTGAAAGCGTTCATTGCCCATCGGAAAATGCTTGTGCACGAATATGCGCGCGTCGATCACGCGAAATTGCTCGCCGATCTGAACGAACATTTGCCGGCGCTGGAGGCGTATCCGAAGGCGGTGCGCGCTTACCTTGAAAACGAGCTCGGCCCGGTGTCGGCGTTTCGCAATTGATGGCGGGAAAGGAGAGCAAATGCATTGAAACGATACAACGGCTACCTCATCGATTTGGACGGGACGATGTACCGCGGCACCGAATGCATCGCTGAGGCGCGTACGTTTGTCAACGAGCTGCACCGCCGTGGCATTCCGTATTTGTTTGTCACGAACAATTCGTCGCGCACACCGGCGCAAGTGGCGGAAAAATTGCGTTCGTTCGGCGTGCCGGCCGAGGAGAAGCATGTGTTTACGACAAGCCAGGCGACGGCGAATTACATTTTTGAAAAAAAACCGGATGCTTCCGTGTATGTGATCGGTGAAGAAGGGCTCCAAACCGCCTTGGCGGACAAAGGATTCCGTTTGGCCGGCGAAGATGCGGATGTCGTCGTCATCGGGATTGACCGGCAAATTACATACGAAAAGTTCGCTGTCGCTTGTCTCGCTGTCCGAAATGGAGCGATGTTCATCTCAACCAACGGCGACATCGCCTTGCCGACGGAGCGGGGGCTGCTTCCGGGCAACGGGGCGCTGACGTCGGTCGTCGCTGTATCGACGCAGGTGAAGCCGACATTTATCGGCAAGCCGGAAAAAATCATTATGGAGCAGGCGCTCAAAGTGCTTGGCGTCCCGAAGGAGGACGTGCTGATGATCGGCGACTATTATGAAACCGACATTTTAGCCGGCATGAACGCTGGCATTGATACGCTTTTAGTCCATACGGGCGTTACGACAAAAGAAATGCTCGCCCGCTACGAACGGATGCCGACGTATACGGCTGATTCACTTTTGGAATGGCTTGACCGCTTGTAAACAACGCCGCTTTGCCAAAAAAGGCAAGGCGGCGTTTCATGTTGCTCGGCGCGGATGGAGGGCGCGCATGGGCGGAGCCGGCGTTACTCCGCATTGGCGGCCCGATGCGCCAGGCGGCTTGACGCCGCTGCGGCGATGGCGCCGACAATGTCGTCCAAAAACGTGTTGCATTTGCCGGTCGATTTATCATTTAAATATTGCAAAATGCCCGGTTTTTGCTTATCGATATATCCGTAGTTCGTAAACCCGATCGATCCGTACACATTGACGATTGACAGCGCCAAAATTTCGTCGACGCCATACAGCCCTTCATCGCGGCGGATGATCGACTGCAGCGGTTCATCGAGCCGACCGTCTTCGGCGAGTTTATCCAATTGGATGCCGGTTAGAATCGCATTTTGCACTTCGCGTTTCGAAATGACGCGGTTGACGTTTTCGATGCACTCCTCCATCGTTAAATCGGGATGATATTTTGATTGCAAGTAATAAACGAGCTCCGCAATTTTTTCCACGGTCACCCCCCGTTCCTCAAGCCAGCGCCGAGCCGTTTGTTCCAGATTGTTCATAATGAATTCGCTCATGAACTTCACCTGTTTCTTTTAGAAAGTCGTTTTCTATATATATGTATCATGTCATAAATAAGTCCGTCATATAAAGAAAAATGCTCATCGGCTTTTTTGGCGCCCGCTGTCATATATAAAAAGTAGCCCTCTTTTTCCGCGGCCATGCGTTGGCTGATCAACATAGGCGCGTGAATGGGGCCGTTTCATGCTGGAGCGGAGGCGGAATCGGCTCATTGATGGGGCGGCGATGAGATGAAGGTGTGGAACGAGCGGAATTGACTGGTTTCGGCAAAAAGGAGGCGCGGCGATGGAAGAATGGGTGCGTGAACAGTATGGCATGCGCGTCGAGAGGTTGGAGCGAAGCGGACGGCATGCGGCCTTTTGGCATCGGCAGGAGCGTTTTTTGCTCGTTCCCGCCGATGGGCAAAGCGAAGCGGAAATGGAAGAGCGCCAGCGAATGAGCCGCTATTTGCGGGCAAAAGGAGTGGACGGCGTCGGAGAACTGGTCAAAACGACGTCCGGAACGTATATCGCTTCCTATAATGGACAGCCGTTGGCGCTCGTTCGCGCTCCGCTTCCGGCGGCTCGCTTTCGTTCGCTCGGAAGGGAATTGGCGGTGATGCATGAATGCGGGAGAACATGTCCATGGCCGATCGTCGCCTGCCGGCGCATCGGCCAATGGCGGGAGCTGTGGGCGAAGCGGATCGATCAAATGGAGGCGTTTTGGTCGAGCAAGCTCGCTTCCGGGCCGTCGTCGCTGTTTGATCGTCTGTTTATCGAATCGTTCCCGTATTATTTAGGCTTGGCGGAAAACGCGGTGCAATACGTGGCGGACACGGAGATTGACGAAGAACCAGGGCGCATCGATTACGCGGCATTTTGCCATGAGCGTCTCCCCGAGGCGAAGTGGGTTGGGGGGATCGAAGCGAAGCTGCCGACCGACTGGGTGTATGACCATTGCGCCCGCGATTTGGCGGAATGGGTGCGCCATTTGTACGAAAAGAGCGGACTTGGCTGTCAGCGGGCGGTGCGGCAGTTTTTTCAAGAGTATGAACATGCGGCGCCGCTGTCGCCGTTTGCTTGGAGACTCGTTTACGCCAGGTTGTTGTTTCCGCTTTCCTATTTTGAATGTGTCGAGGCATATTATATCGCTGTGGATGAGAGCGAACGGACAAGGCGGGAGGGGGAGTTGCGGCGCTTGCTCGATCGATCGCATGAATATGAACGATTTTTGGCCGCGTTTGCCAAGATCGCCGGCATCTCGAACCGCATCCGCCTGCCGGCGGTCGAGTGGCTGCCGCCGGCGTAACGCAGGGAAGACAGCTTCCCGCTTTTTTTTGGCCCAAACGAAAAAACGACCGCTTCCCTGCCGTTAAACCCTAAGGACAACTTCCCGTTTTTTTTCGGCCAAAGTTGTGATAAGATTTAGAAAAAACGATGCGGGAGGCTGCACCATGACGAAGCCGTATGTATTCATTACGCGAAAATTGCCCGAGGACGTGGTCGCGCCGCTTTTGGCCATCGCTGAAGTAGAGATGTGGCCCCATGAAGATATGGCCGTGCCACACGATGTGCTCGTGGAAAAGGCGAAACGGGCGACGGCCATCTTGCCGATGGTGTCTGATCCGATCGATGAAGACGTCTTGTCCGCCGGTTCGGCGCTCCGAGTCGTCGCCAATATGGGCGTCGGCTACGATAACATTGATGTAGCGGCGGCGGCCCATCGAGGCATTCTCGTTTGCAATACACCCGATGTATTGACCGATACGACGGCCGATTTGACGTTTGCGCTTTTATTGGCCACCGCCCGCCGCCTTGTCGAAGCGGCTATGTTTTTGAAAGAAGGGAAATGGAAAAGCTGGAGTCCGTTTTTGCTTGCGGGCGCCGATGTCCATCATAAAACGATCGGCATCGTCGGCATGGGGAACATCGGCCAGGCAGTGGCGAAACGGGCGAAGGGGTTTGACATGAACATTCTGTATTACAACCGCTCCCGCCGTCCGGAGGCGGAAGAGAAGCTTGGCGCCGTCTATCGTCCGTTCGCCGACTTGCTTTCAGAGAGCGATTTTGTCGTCTGCTTGACGCCGCTCACCTCCGAGACGCGCCATTTGTTCAACCGCGAGGCGTTCCGGCAAATGAAGAAGTCCGCGATTTTCATTAACGCGGCGCGCGGAGCGGTCGTCGATGAACAGGCGTTGTATGAGGCGCTGGTCGGCGGGGAGATCGCCGCGGCGGGATTGGATGTATTTGAACACGAGCCGGTCGCGGCCGATCATCCGCTCGTTTCGCTTCCGAACGTCGTCGCCTTGCCGCATATCGGCAGCGCCACGTACGAAACGCGGCGCGCCATGATGACATTGGCGCGCGACAATATCATCGCCGTGCTCGAAGGACGGCCGCCGCTGACGCCTGTGAACCGGATCTCATAAAAATTTTCATTGCCAAATGGCCGATCGTCTTTTATAATGTCTACTATAAAAATACAAATGTCTACTGTACGTAAACAGAAGGGGCGGGAATCATGGAAAAACCAATTTTGGTCGGATTGTTAGGATTAGGAACGGTCGGGAGCGGCGTGGTCAAAATTATTGAAAACCATCAGGAAAAGTTGATGCATCAAGTCGGGTGCCCGGTGAAGGTGAAAAAAATCCTTGTCCGGGATGTACAGAAACCGCGTGATGTCGCCGTTGACCCGTCGCTCCTTACGACGAGTGCGGCTGAGGTGATTGACGATCCAGACATTGATGTCATCATCGAAGTGATGGGCGGCATTGAGGAGACAAAAGAGCTGCTATTGCGGGCGCTGCGCCAAGGGAAGCATGTCGTGACCGCCAATAAAGACTTAATGGCCGTCTACGGGTCGGAGCTGCTTCGGGTGGCGGCGGAATACCGCTGCGATTTGTTTTATGAAGCGAGCGTCGCCGGCGGCATTCCGATTTTGCGCAGCTTGGTTGACGGCTTGGCGTCGGACCGGATTACGAAGCTCATGGGCATTGTGAACGGGACGACGAACTACATTTTGACGAAAATGTCGCAAAACGGCGCTTCCTATGAGGACGTGCTCGCTGAAGCGCAGGCGCTCGGGTTTGCGGAAGCCGATCCGACGTCAGACGTCGAAGGGCTGGATGCGGCGCGGAAAATGGCGATTTTGGCCCGCCTTGGCTTTTCCATGGACATCGACTTGGACGATGTGCAAGTGAAAGGCATCACTCAAGTGACGGAGGAAGACTTGAACTACGGGAAGCGGCTCGGCTACACGATGAAATTGATCGGCATCGCCCAGCGCGACGGGCAGAAGGTCGAGGTGAGCGTCCAGCCGACGTTTTTGCCGGATTCGCATCCGTTGGCGTCCGTGCACAACGAATACAATGCGGTGTACGTATACGGCGAAGCGGTCGGAGAGACGATGTTTTACGGGCCGGGGGCCGGGAGCTTGCCGACGGCGACGGCGGTTGTCTCCGACTTGGTCGCGGTGATGAAAAATATGCGCCTTGGCGTCAACGGCCGCTATGCCGTCGCGCCGCAATATGAAAAGCAGTTGAAGACGCCGGCGGAAATTTTCTCGAAATACTTTTTGCGCATTCATGTCAAAGACCAGGTCGGCGCGTTTGCCAAAATTACGACGCTGTTTTCCGAGCGCGGGGTGAGCTTTGAGAAAATTTTGCAATTGCCGCTGAAAGAGGATGGCCTAGCGGAAATCGTCATCGTTACGCATGACGCCTCACAGCAAGACTACGAAGACATTTTGCAGCAGCTCGGCGATTTGGAAATCGTCGAACGGGTGCAAAGCTCGTATCGAGTGGAAGGAGAGAAACGGTAATGGCATGGAAAGGGCTGCTTGACGCCTACGGCGATTTTTTGCCGCTCTCTGCGGCGACGCCGAGGCTGTCGCTTTGCGAAGGGAATACGCCGCTCATCCCGCTGCCGCGCTTGTCGGAGGAGCTCGGCATTGCGCTCTATGTCAAGGTCGAAGGGGCGAACCCGACCGGTTCGTTTAAAGACCGCGGCATGGTGATGGCGGTGGCCAAGGCGAAAGAGGAAGGAAGCCATACGATCATCTGCGCCTCAACCGGCAATACATCGGCTTCAGCGGCCGCCTACGCGGCGCGCGCCGGCATGCGCTGCCTCGTCGTCGTTCCGAACGGCAAGATCGCCCTCGGCAAGTTGGCGCAAGCCGCCATGTACGGCGCGGAAATTTTTGCGATTGACGGCAACTTTGACGAGGCGCTGAAGATGGTGCGCCGGTTGAGCGAAACGGCGCCGATTACGCTCGTCAACTCGGTCAATCCGTACCGGATCGAAGGGCAAAAAACGGCGGCGTTTGAAGTGTGCGACCAGCTTGGGCGCGCCCCGGACGTGCTCGCCATTCCAGTCGGCAACGCCGGCAACATCACCGCCTATTGGAAAGGGTTTAAGGAGTACCATGAAGCGAAAGGAACGGGCTTGCCGCAAATGCGCGGCTTTGAAGCGGAAGGAGCGGCGGCGATCGTCCGCAACCGGGTGATTGAACAGCCGGAGACGGTGGCGACCGCGATCCGCATCGGCAATCCGGCGAGCTGGGACAAAGCGGTCGAGGCGGCGAGCGAGTCGCGCGGGAAAATTGATGAGGTGAGCGACGCAGAAATTTTGGCCGCCTACAAGCGGCTCGCCCGGACGGAAGGCATTTTTGCCGAACCGGCGTCATGCGCGGCGATCGCCGGGGTGATCAAGCAGCGCGAACGGAACGAAATCGAACGCGGCAGCCTCGTCGTCGCGGTTCTCACTGGCAACGGATTGAAAGACCCGGCCATCGCCTTGGAGACCGCGGCGATCGAACCGATCGTGCTGCCGAACGATGAACAAGTTGTCTTGGAGCATTTGCAAGGGGTTGTCCGGGCATGAAAGAAGACGAGATGTTGAAGATCGTCGTGCCGGGAAGCACGGCGAACCTAGGGCCCGGGTTTGACTCGATCGGGCTAGCGGTCAATCGCTATTTGACGCTTGACGTCCGCTTGGCGGATGCGTGGTCGTTTGCGCCGAAAACGGCGGAAGTGAGCGGCATTCCGCGCGGGACGGACAATTTGGTGTATCAAGTGGCGGCGGAGACGGCGGACGTTTACGGCCGCCGGCTGCCGAGCTGTGCAGTCGATGTGTACAGCGACATTCCGTTTACGCGCGGGCTCGGGAGCAGCGCGGCGGCGGTCGTCGCCGGCATTGAGCTCGCCGACGCGCTGCTTGGGCTTCAGTTGCCGCGCGAGCAAAAGATGGAATTGGCGACCCGATACGAAGGACATCCGGACAATGTCGGCGCCTCGTTGTACGGGGGGCTTGTCATCGGCTGCTGCCGCGAGGCGGGCGTGGATGTCGTCCATATTCCACAATTGGATGTGGAGCTTGTCGCTATTATTCCGGAGTATGAACTAGAAACGAAAAAAGCGCGCGGGCAGCTGCCGGAACAATGGCCGAGAGAGCGGGCGGTCGAGGCGAGCGCCGTCAGCAACGTTCTCGTCGCCGCGTTGCTCACGAAAAACTGGGAGCTTGCCGGCCGGATGATGGCCGCCGATCTGTTCCATCAGCCGTATCGGAGACAGCTCGTTCCGGAACTCGAGCGGGCGGAGGCGCTCGCTCTTGAATACGGAGCGATCGGTGCGGCGCTGAGCGGAGCGGGGCCGACGGTGCTCGTCTTTGCCGAACCGGGCCAAGGAGAGCGGCTCGCGCGCCGGCTGCGCCCGCATTTTCCGATGTGCGAAATCGCGCGTCTTTCCGTCGAGCCGCGCGGCAGCCGCGTCTACAAGCTGGCGCTTGAAGCTTGAACCTTCTTGGGCGCCGGCGCGAACAGAAGTCCGTTCAGCGGCCTGGCCGTTTCGCCGCCGCGCTTGGGAGCGGGCGAAAGATATGACGGTTTTCCTTGCACAATTGGAAGGAAACGAAAACGGAGAAGCGCCCGATCAGGCGGGTTGTGGCTGCCCATCACCAGCCTTCCCGTCGGCTCGCCGCCCCGCTGGCGATAAAAAAATCCGAACAGCGGCCGCTGTTCGGATTTTTCATATTAAAACACTTGTTCCACTTCGACGACGCCCGGCACTTCTTCAAACAAGGCGCGCTCAATTCCGGCTTTGAGCGTAATCGTCGAGCTCGGGCAGCTGCCGCACGCGCCGAGGAGGCGAAGTTTCACGACGCCGTCTTCGACATCGACGAGTTCGCAGTCGCCGCCGTCGCGAAGCAGGAACGGACGCAGTTTATCTAAAACTTCTTGCACTTGTTCTTTGATTTCTTGATCCGTCATTTCCATCGACTCCTTTCCTTAGTTTTTATTATAATCATAGTGACAAAAAAAATCTAATGATAAATTTTGCTTTTGCAAAGGGTGACAACGATGACATTCAAGCCGGTTGAAATTTGTGTGTACGGGGCCGACGTCATTTGCCCGGCATGCGTGCAGCTGCCGTCGTCGAAAGAAACGTACGAGTGGCTCGAGGCCGCGCTGCGCCGCAAGTATCCGGATCAGCCGTTTGTGATGACGTACGTCGACATTTTTGCGCCGCCGGCCGATGACGAGGAGAAGCGGGAGCTCGCGCAGACGATCGTCGAAGAAGATTGGGTGTATCCGGTCGTGGTGATCGAAGGAAACGTCGTCGCCGAAGGCAACCCGCGGCTCAAAGCGATTTGTGCAGAAATGGAAAAATTCGGGTATCAACCGTCGACGCCGGAAGGGAAAAAGGCGGAATGAACTCCGCCTTTTTCGCCGAATAAGGGCCAGTTGTGCTGTCAGTACCCATGGTGATGCTTGTACATCCACAAAATGCCTGATTTCAACAAACGCGGCACCCGGCCGGTGAGCGGGCGGTCGGCGAGCAAGCCGAAGCCGTGCTTTTTGCCGAGCGAGCCGAGAATGCCTTTTAATTTGATCGGCGGGAATTCGCTCGGTGGTTCTTCGCCGTTCCACCGCTTTTGCAGCACTTGGACGATTTGCTCGGCTTGCGCTTCAGCGAGCTGGGCGCTCGGGGAATGCGGCAGGCTCGCACAGTCGCCGACGACGTAGGCGTTTTCATAGCCGGGGATGTGATGGCGCTTCGTCAGCACCACGCGGCCTTGCTTGTCCTTTTCGACATTCAGTTCGCGGACGACGCGGTTGGGCTGAATGCCGGCCGTCCAGACGATGACGTCGCACTTGACCGGCTCGTCGTGGTTGTACAAGACGCCAGGTTCGACTTTCGTGACGTTGGAGTTGCGGACGATTTCCACCTTGTGTTCAACGAACCATCCTTCCACATAATCGCTCAACCGTTTCGGAAACATCGGCAAAATGCGCTCACCGCGGTCAAACAGCTTGATGTGCAAGTCCGGACGGCTCTCCGCCAGTTCGCTGGCCAGCTCGACGCCGCTCAATCCCGCGCCGACGATGCCGACCGTCGCTTTCGGCGGCAAATTGTTCAGCGCTTCATAGGCGGCGCGCGCCTTATCGATCGACTGGATGCTGTACGTATGCGCCTCGGCGCCCGGCACCCCGTGGTATTTGTCTTCGCAGCCCAATCCGATCACGACATCATCGTAGCGGACGCTGCTCCCATCCTTTAAATGGACGAGCTGCTGGTCGAGATCAATCGAGACGACTTCGCCGAATTGGTACACAAGCTGCGGATGTTCCGGAAACGGGACGCGGATGTGATGGTCGCTGACCGTTCCCGCGGCCAAGGCGTAATATTCCGTTTTTAAACAATGGTACGGAACGCGGTCGATGAGGATAATATGAATGTCGTTTGGCAATTCGTCCGGGAGGAGGCGCTGCAAAATGCGCATATTGCCGTATCCTCCGCCAAGCNGGTCGAGATCAATCGAGACGACTTCGCCGAATTGGTACACAAGCTGCGGATGTTCCGGAAACGGGACGCGGATGTGATGGTCGCTGACCGTTCCCGCGGCCAAGGCGTAATATTCCGTTTTTAAACAATGGTACGGAACGCGGTCGATGAGGATAATATGAATGTCGTTTGGCAATTCGTCCGGGAGGAGGCGCTGCAAAATGCGCATATTGCCGTATCCTCCGCCAAGCAATACAAGTTGTCTCATCGTGAAAAATCCCCTTTTGTCGAGTTTCTAAAGCCGACAATGCCATAGAAAAGTATAACGAAATTGTGACAAAAGAACAATCATTTTTCCGCTTCCTCGATCGAACGAGCATGTTCATTGACGCCGCGCCGGAAAACCGCTACGATGGGAAGCAGGAAGGTGAACATGCGCATGATGTTGCCAATCATCGAATTTTGCATCAGCAACTTAGCCAGCGGGTCGTACAAAGCAATGGAAATGTTGGAAAAGGATCCGAACTTGGACATCATTGAATACAGTTGCTTAAGCTATTGCACACGCTGCGCGGAAACGCTGTTTGCGCTCGTCAACGGCGAGTTTGTCAGCGGCGAAACGCCTGAGCAGCTCGTGGAAAATATTTATCGGCATCTCGAGGAAAACCCAATGTTTTAACGAAAAAAGGAGGATGTCCGCGATGCGGCATCCTCTTCAATGTATAATGAAAAAACGGGGGATATTCCCATTGTGCCCAGGAGATGCCGCCATTATACATGCGAAGCGCAAAAAATGTTCAGGAGGGAGTCATGTGCGTTCTTTTTCGTTTACGAAAATGCATGGATTGGGTAATAGCTACATATACGTTGATCTGTTCAGGGAAACATTGCCCGAGGAGGAGCTGCCGGCGATCGCCCGCAGCGTCGCCGATGTCCACACAGGCATCGGCTCCGATGGCTTGATTCTCATTTGTCCATCGGAGAAAGCGCCAGTCAAAATGCGCATTTTTAACAGCGATGGCTCGGAAGGGAAAAACTGCGGCAACGGCTTGCGCTGCGTGGCGAAATACGCGTACGAGCACGGCATCGTCAGCGACCGCACCTTTTTGATTGAAACGCTCTCCGGGCTTGTCGAAGCCCGTGTTGCAGTAGCAGATGGCGAAGTGACAAGCGTGACGGTCGATATGGGCGAGCCGCGCCTTGAGCGGAGCGCCATTCCGATGCTTGGTCCGGAAGCGGAGCGGGTCGTCGCCGAGCCGTTTGCCATCGCTGGGGGCGAATATGAAATTACGGCGGTGTCCATGGGCAACCCGCATGTGATCTTTTACGTTGATGACATCCAAAAAGCGCCGGTGACGACGCTTGGCCCGCTCGTGGAAAAGGACCCGCGCTTTCCGGAAGGGGTGAACGTCGAGTTTGTCGAAGTGGTGAACGAGCGCGAGCTTCATTTCCGCGTCTGGGAGCGCGGCTCCGGCGTGACGCAGGCGTGCGGGACCGGAGCGTGCGCGGCGGTCGTCGCTTCCGTGTTAAACGGCAAAACGGCGCGCGGGGAGGAAACGGTCGTCCATTTGGCCGGCGGCGATTTAACGATCGTATGGGGGCACGACGGGCGCGTGCGCATGACCGGTCCGGCGGAGACCGTGTGCACCGGCGTTTATTACTACCGAGGCGGGCGGAACGGTTGAGCATCGAAAGGCAAAGACGGTATACTATGAAGTAAGATCGGAATCATTCAAGGGATTCGCCCCATCTGAGCCGTCGGGTGAAAGCGGGCGAACCTGTCGAAAAACGGCCAAGCTGTTTGGCCAGTGTCAACCGTTAAAGGAGGGATCATGGATGGCAGAGGCAGTTATTACGCTGACAGAAGCGGCAGCGTTTCAAATCAAAGATATGATGAAAGAGCAGGAAGAAGAGGGCGCGTACTTGCGCGTCGGCGTCCATGGCGGCGGCTGCAGCGGGTTGTCGTACGGCATGGGCTTTGACCATGAGCGGCGTGAGGATGACATCGAATTTGAGCAGCACGGCATCAAAATTTTGGTGGACCGCGACAGCGCGCCGATTTTGCGCGGAACGGTCATCGACTATAAACAGTCGCTGCTTGGCGGCGGGTTTACGATCAACAATCCGAACGCCATTGCGACATGCGGCTGCGGCTCCTCGTTCCGCACAGCGACCAATGCCGGCACGCCGGAGCAATGCTAAGCAGGCGGGATGACGTCCATCTGCCTGGCAGAGGAAAACGGCCTGCCTTGCCGTGACGTCGGGCTCTTGAGAAGGCCGGTTTTCGCCGCACGGCCGGTTGAAAACGCGGGCGTGTACCGACTGGCGAAATGTTGGAAGGGTGGTCTTTCCCTCACGAAATTGGGGAAAACGGCCGCGCTCCAACATCGGCCTTTTCGGGAGCGCCAAAGGAGGAGAAACGATGAAAGGACAAATCAATGTCATCTTGGCGCTTGTCTTGGCGCTCATTGTGGCGCTGCTGGCGGTGGCGAATGTCGAGCAGGTGACGATCCATTATTTAGTCGGCGAAACCCGCTTGCCGCTCATTATCGTCATTTTAGGTTCGGCCGTCCTTGGCGGCCTTGTCGTCGGCATGCTCGGATGGGTGCGTTTGTTCAGCCTGCGCCGGCAGGTGAAGCTGCTCGAGAGAGAGCGGGAGGAATGGACGAAAAACAAGGCTGGGAATACTGATGGCGAGTCGGTTTCGCTGGAGCGAGAGGGATGAGGCATGAGTATGGCGCCCCCAACAAAGAGGGGCGCCTTTTGCTTGAAAAACGGGTGTGGACGGGGCGGGCTATATGAATGGCTCCAATCAGTCGGGATGCGGCGTTAAGGCGAAATGCCGAGCGCCCCTTCGCTTCCGCTTGTTTTCCCGACGGAGCGCCATTAAAACAGCGATGTCGAGTGCGCCGGCTGCATCCGCGCCGTCGGGTCGATGTACGTTTTGGCGCTGCTGATGGCGATCGGCGCTTCGCCAAAGCCGCAGGCGATCAGCTTGATTTTCCCGTCGTACGTGCAAATGTCGCCCGCCGCATACACGCCGGGGATGTTCGTTTCCATCCGCGAGTTGACTTTGATCGCATTTTTTTCGATGTCAAGCCCCCAGTTTTTGATGGGGCCAAGCGAAGAAATAAAGCCGTAGTTGACAATGACGGCGTCGACATCGATCGTTTCTTTCGTTCCTTCTTTCACATGCTCGAGGATGACTTGGCGGATGGCGTGTTCATCGCCGACGAGTTCAACGGGCACAAACGGCGTTTTCACTTGCACGCTGGACTTCTTGAGCTGCTCGACGCTATGTTCATGGGCGCGGAATTTGTCGCGGCGATGCACAATCGTGACGCTTTGGGCGATCGGTTCGAGCATGAGCGACCAGTCAACAGCCGAGTCGCCGCCGCCGCAGACGAGCACGCGCTTTCCGGAAAACTGCCCCAAGTCGTTGATGAAGTAATGTAAGTTTTTTCCTTCATAGCGGGAAGCGCTTTCGATTTCGAGCCGACGCGGCTGAAAGGCGCCGTTTCCGGCGGTGATGATGACCGTTTTCGAATAATGGATTTGTTGATTGGTGACGAGTTTAAACGTTCCGTCCTCCTGCTTTTCGAGCGTGTCGACCGACTCGTTCAGGCAGACGGTCGGCGAAAATAGGTCCATCTGCTCTTTCAGCTGGTTGACAAGCTCTTGGGCGCGCACTTTCGGAAATCCGGCGACATCATATATGTATTTTTCCGGATATAACGCGGCCAGCTGCCCTCCAAGCTGCGGAAGGCTTTCGATAATTTTGACTTTCATTTGCCGCAAGCCGCCGTAAAACGCGGCAAACATCCCGGTCGGCCCGCCGCCGATAATGGTGACATCGTAGACGTTGCGATCTTCTTTCACCGACATCCCTCCCTGCGCGAAGTCATGGCATTACAAGTTTATCTTACCATAAATGGGCGTGGTTATAACGATCCTTTTTGTTGGACGAACAGAAAAAAAAACTTGAAAAGGGAAAGAAAAAGGACTAATATGTTTTGTGGAGAGATTGTTAATTTTTTGTGACAGTCCCTCGACATTTTTTTGGCGGTTAACGTGAATTATTTCACAAACTTCGCTCAATAAAAACGGGGGCGGCCGCAAAAGCTATAACAAATGAATGAGAAAAAATGAAAAAGGGTGGAAGTGATCCAGGTGAGAAAACCAAACGTTGTCATTTTAGGCGCTGGCTATGGCGGGTTGATGACGACCGTTCGCCTGCAAAAGCTCATCGGCGTGAACGAAGCGAACATTACGCTCGTAAACAAGCACGATTACCATTATGAGACGACATGGCTTCATGAGGCATCGGCTGGGACGCTGCATCATGACCGCGTTCGCTATCCGATCAGCGATGTCATCGACCGGAACAAAGTGAAATTCATCCAAGATACGGTGACGAAAATCATTCCAAACGAAAAGAAAGTGCTGCTTGAAAACGGCGAGCTGACGTACGATTATCTCGTCATTGCCCTTGGGTTTGAATCAGAAACGTTCGGCATCAAAGGGTTGAAGGAATACGCATTTTCGATCGCCAATGTCGACGCCGCGCGGCAAATCCGCGAACATATCGAGTACCAGTTTGCGACGTACAACGCAGAAGAGGAAAAGAAAGAGGAGCGATTGACGATCGTCGTCGGCGGGGCGGGATTTACCGGCATTGAATTTTTAGGCGAGCTCGCCAACCGGATGCCGGAGCTGTGCCGCGAGTATGACATCGACCCGCACAAAGTGCGCATTATTTGCGTGGAGGCGGCGCCAACGGCGTTGCCGGGCTTCGATCCGGAGCTCGTCGAGTACGCGGTCAGCCAGCTTGAGCGCAAAGGAGTCGAGTTTCGAATCGGCACGGCGATTAAGGAATGCACGCCGGATGGCATCATTGTCGCTAAAGGTGATGATGTCGAGGAAATTAAAGCCGGCACGGTCATTTGGGCGGCCGGCGTGCGCGGCAGCCGCGTCATCGAGGAATCTGGGTTTGAAGCGGCGCGGGCGCGCATTAAAGTGGACCCGTACTTGCGTGTCCCGGGGCATGAAGACATTTTCGTCGTCGGCGACTGTTCGCTCGTGATTGATGAAGAAACGAACCGCCCGTATCCGCCGACGGCGCAAATCGCCATGCAAGAAGGCCAGCTGTGCGCGAAAAACTTGGCGGTGCTCATCCGTGGACAAGGGGAGCTGGAGCCGTTTAAGCCGGATATTAAAGGGACGGTTTGCTCGCTCGGCCATGATGATGCCATCGGCGTCGTGTTCGGCAAAAAGCTGTGGGGCGCCAAAGCGAGCTTCATGAAAAAAGTGATTGACAACCGCGCCCTGTATTTGATCGGCGGTTCGTCGCTTGTGATGAAAAAAGGCAAATTTAAATTTTTCTAATCGATTCAAAAAGCTCCCGTGATGGCGGGAGCTTTTTGTATGGCAACGAAACAGGGATCCGCCGCTCGATTGTCGAAATACAAACGGTGCATAACGATAGGGAGAAAAGGATGAGGACGATGGACAACAAACGAGGAAACGTTTGGATTGCGGCGGCCGGACTGGTCATAAACGAGAATGGGGAATGGCTCGTTGTCAAGAAAAAATACAGCGGGCTAAAAGGCAAATGGTCGCTGCCGGCCGGGTTCGTCCAGCCGGGGGAAATGCTCGATGAGGCGGCGGTTCGGGAAGTGAAGGAAGAAACGGGGATCGACGCCGAACCGGTCGCGCTTCTTGGCTTGCGCACCGGCGTCATCGCTGGGGAGATCAGCGACAATATGGCGATTTTTCTGTTGCGCCCGCTCTCGCGCGACATCGTCGTGCAGACGGATGAGCTGTATGCCGCCGCGTTTTTAAGCAAAACGGCGCTTCAGAATGATCCGAACACATCAGGCTTGCTTCGCTATTTGTTGGCGCTCGAGCCGCTTGATTCCCTTTCTCTGCATGACGGACTCAATCCCGGCGATCCGTTCGGCTACACGAAATACCGCCTTTACTTTGAATCATCAAAATTGAAAGAATAGTCAAGAAAATAAAAGCGATCGAAAGATGTATCCGCTTACACGAACGAAAATGGGGGAGAATCGCTGTTTGTTTTTACAGAAAATTTTGATATATTAACAAGAAAAGAAACGGAGGGGAACATCGATGACAAAAACATTGACAATGAACGACTGCCCGTACTGCGAGGGGCATGGATACGTTCAGCTGCTTTTGGGCGGATCGGAAACGTGCTACAGTTGCCAAGGAACGGGAAGCGATCACGAAGAGGATGACGATCATTGACGTTCGTCTGAAGACATGAAACATCGTTTGGAACCAATCAGGCGATCATGAAGAAGAGAACGAACATTGACGGTCATCCGCCCGATCCAGTACACTGAAAACGGGTGTACGGGAGGTGAAGGGCGGATGCAAATGAGTTTGCCGGTTGTTTTGATTTCGATGGTTTTATTTTTTGTGTTGTTTTTTGGCATTGGGTTTTTGGTGAATATGTTGCTGCGCATGACATGGATTACAGCGGTCTGCTTTCCGTTGATTGCGGTTTTCATTATTGATGATGTGCCGTTGACGCGCTATTTCACCGCACCGTCCGAGGCGTTCGCCGCGCTCGGCCGGAAAATCACTTCGCTGGCGGCGGCGGATCTGTTGATTTTGTCAAGCGGATTTGCCGGCGCTCTTTGCGCCGGATGGGCGATCCGCACGCTGCGGGCGAAAGGGTATCAAATGTTTTAGAGCGTCTCTGCCTTGGGCAGGGGCGTTTTTTTTGTGAACAGCGCTGATGAGCGCCCGAGCGGATCACAACGTCGGTTCGTGTATGTTTTTGGCAAAACGCACAAGCTTTGCGCTCGGGTTTCACAATGAGGTTGTTCATGGACGGTTTTTTCGTTTTTTGTCTCATTCGCAATGAATATTTCGATTTTGGATGGAGATAAATAGAGGTGTGAGAGGAGTTGAGAGCATTGAATGGGTTTAGGCAGTTCGTGCGCCGAACCGCGATGACGCTGCTGTTTTTGGCGGCGCTCTTTGCGACATTCGAGTCCGTTTCCGGGGTTGACGCGAAGACGGTTCTCCATCCCTTTCCGAGCGCTTTATCGATGGATCATCAGCCCGTTTGGGGAATGAAAGAGCTCGCGAAAAACGGGGGCCGCTCCGTTTTGCGGCTTGAGGATCATTTTGACTGGTCAAAATATCCTTCCGTTGAAGTGGTCGCCACCGGCTATACAGCCGGCATTGAATCGACCGGGAAAACGCCCGATCACCCTGAGTATGGCATCACGTACTCCGGCGTCCGCGTTAAGCGCGACCTTTATTCGACGATTGCTGCCGATTTATCGATCTTTCCGATCGGCACGATTTTGTTCATCCCCGGATACGGGTTCGGCGTCGTCGCCGACAAAGGCGGGGCGATCAAAGGCCATCGTCTTGATTTATATTACGAAACCGTGGAAGATGTCTATAAATATTGGGGAAAAAGGAAAGTGCAAGTTTACATTATCCAAAAAGGGGACGGCACGCTGTCGGAAGAGGAGTTGAAGCGGCTGAACGAAGATGAAACGATGCAAGTGTTCCGGCAGCAATATTTGGAATCGAAAAGTTAAAGGAGGGCTCCCGCCCGTCAGCCGCCAAGGAGCGGATCGCTGTCGTCAGCGGGAGGAAACAGCGCCGGATGCAAAAGCGGCGCCAATTTTTTTAATCCGACCAAGAGGCGCGGAGACGGACGGCAATAGAGCGCTTCTTCCAAAACATAGATGTTTCCGGTGCGGACTGCTTCGATCTGTTCGGCGTTCGGACGAGTTGTGACCGCTTTTCGGTTCATTTTTTTTGTCTGCACGCCGACCCAAACGAGCAAGATGTGCGACGGATTGCGGGCGAGAACGTCGTCCCATTCCGTTTGAACGCTCGCTTGCGGGATGTCGGAGAAAATGTTGCGCCCGCCGGCGAGCTCACTTAGTTCGCTCAGCCAGTTGGCGCCGCCCGGTGTGAAGATCGGCCGCGGCCACCATTCCCAATAAAGGCGGGACGGTTCAGCCGATGCGGCCCGCTCGCGATGCCAATCAAGCACGTCATGATAGCGGCGGACGAGTTCGGCCGCTTTTTTCGTTTCACCAAGCGCCTCGCCAAGCCGAAGAAGGTCGTTGGCAATGTCATCGAGCGAATTCGGCGCCAGCACGAGATGCGGGAGCCCGCGCCGTTTGAGCTCCTCGACGTTGCGCTCCATGCCGGGCACGCTTAGGGATGCGACGACGAGATCCGGTTTGAGCGCCTCGACTTGATCCATATCAATGCGCAGATCCGGCCCGACTTTCGGCAGCTGCTTCACTTCCGGCGGCCAGTCGGACGAATCGTCGACGGCGGCGACATCGTCAAGGCGGCCGAGATAGGCGAGCAGTTCGGTGTTGCTTGGACAAAGGGAAACGATTCTCATCAGCGTCGGTCCTTTCTAAATCGTCGTGATGATTACGGATTCGCCTTGCCCTGCGTGATTTCCTGTCCGTTTCAGCTGATTTTTTTGCATGAACGCAAGGAGAGAAAAGTTAGATAGTCGAAAGAATCGCTTTGCTTCGCTATAATGAAGGTGGGAATGAATCAACATGGAAAGGGATGAGACGATGTTTACGGTAAAACCTTTGCCGTCGGCAGAGGAACGGGATGAAGCGCTTGTCGTCGGTTTGTTTGAAGGGGCGAATTCATGGAGCGGCCTTGCCGGCGAATACGATGCCCGTCTTGGCGGACGGCTGTCGGAACTGCAGAAAGAAGGCGATATTTCCGCGAAGCGGGGACGCATCGCCACCGTTCATCCATTTTTGCCGATGGGGGCGAAGCGGCTGTATTTCGTCGGTCTCGGCAAAAAAGAAGAGTTGACGTTTGAGCGGCTGCGCGAGGTGTTCGGCAAGCTGTTTCGCGCGTTGAAGCAGGCGAAGCGGACGAAAGCGGCGGTCGCGCTGGACACGTTTACGACCGAGGCCGTCGATGGAAACGAAGCGGCGCACGCCTTGGCGGAAGCCTATCACTTGGCGACGTATGAATTCCCTGGGTATAAGCAGAAAAAGTCACAACCGGACTACCAGCTCGAATCGCTCATCGTCTACACGGCGGCCGAAGCGGCGGAAATTGAAGCGAGCTTGTTTGTCGGTTCGGTATACGGGAAGGCGACGAATTCGGCGCGCACGCTTGTCAATACGCCGGGGAATTTGCTGACGGCGTCGGATTTGGCTGATTATGCCGTGAAGCTCGCGAACCGATACGATTTTGACTATGAAGTTTTGGAGAAAGAAGACATGGAGCGGCTCGGCATGGGAGCGCTTTTGGCCGTCAATCAAGGCTCGAAACAGCCGCCCAAACTGATCGTCTTAAAATACCAAGGAAAAGACGAGTGGGAAGACGTGATCGCCCTCGTCGGCAAAGGGGTGACGTTCGATACGGGCGGCTATTGTTTGAAGCCGCGCGACAGCATGGTCGACATGAAAACCGATATGGCCGGCGCGGCGGCGGTGCTCGGGGCGATGGAAGCGATCGGCGAACTGCGGCCGGAACAAAACGTGCTCGCCGTCATTCCGGCGACCGACAATATGATCAGCGGCGAGGCGTTCAAGCCGGACGATGTCATTACGTCGCTGTCCGGAAAAACGATTGAAGTGAAAAACACGGATGCGGAAGGACGGCTCATTTTGGCCGATGCGGTGACCTATGCGAAACAGCACGGCGCCAGCTATATCATCGATGTCGCTACGTTGACGGGCGGAGTGATCGTCGCCTTGGGCACGGACAAAACGGGCGCGATGACGAACAATGAGGAGCTGTTTGAGCAATTGCTTGAAGCGTCGATGGAAACCGGGGAGTTCATTTGGCGGCTGCCCATTACAGAAAACGACCGCGAGCGGGTGCGAAGCAGCAAAATCGCCGACTTGAACAATTCTCCGGGGCGGGAAGGACACGCCATTATGGGCGGGGCGTTCATCGGCGAATTTGCGGAAGATACGCCGTGGGTGCATTTGGATATCGCCGGCACGGCCGCCACAAAGAAAGACGGCGACCTCGGTCCGGCTGGGGCGACAGGCGTGATGGTGCGCACGCTCACCGCGTTTGTCGAGCGGTTTGAATAAAACGAACGCCGGCAGGCTGATCGACAGGCGCTGCCTTGGCGCAGAGGCGCCCAGTGTGAGGGCGGGGTATGCCGGCAGCGAACGAGCCGAAGCGGACGTGCATAGCTTCGGCTTTTGTTTGGCACGCTACTATAGTACATAGCAGGAAAAGCGAACAGAATGTAAATGTAGTGTAAATTTCATGTAAAGTTTTTTGTTGTCTTATTGTAAATGATGTGTAAATTGTTACAATAAGTAGCGGTGATTTTGATTTCGCAAATGGAGGGTGTCTGATATGATTTTTTCACCGAAAAAAGACGTTTTCTTCGACATGTTGTTTACGATTTCGGAAAATGTGAAGGAAGCGGCGCAATATTTTGTCGAGTATAAAATTCAAAGCGTAAGCGACTTGAAAGAATTTGCCCGCGTCATGAAAGAGTACGAACGAAAGGGCGATTCATTCATCCATGAACTGGTCGTCCAATTGAACAAAACGTTCATTACGCCGATCGAGCGGGAAGACATCCACCAGTTGGCGATGAAAATGGACGATGTGCTTGACGGATTTGAGCAATGTTCAGCGCGGTTTGAAATGTTTTCGTTCACGGACATCGATGAACATATGGTGAAGTTTTTTGACTATATTTATCAAAGCACGATTGAAATTGTTCACGCCCTCGAACTGCTTGCGAACAAAAAATTGCTCGATATGCGCCAACATGCCATTAAAATCAAGGACTATGAAACGAAGTGCGACGAAATTTTGCGCGCGTCGATCAAAAACTTGTTTGTGACGCAAAAAGACCCGATTAAAATCATTCAATACAAAGAGCTTTACGAAATGTTGGAAGAGATTGCCGACAGTTGTGAAGATGTCGCCAATACGTTAGAGACGATTATCATGCGCAACGCATAAAAAGGGGACGCTGTGTTTATGGATACGATCCTGATTTTAACGATCTGCATCGTCATTTTCGCATTGGCGTTTGACTTTATCAACGGCTTTCACGATACGGCCAACGCCATTGCCACATCGGTGTCGACAAGGGCGCTCACGCCGCGTCAAGCCATTATTTTGGCTGCGACGATGAACTTTATCGGCGCGCTCACCTTTACCGGCGTCGCAAAAACGATTACGAAAGACATTGTCGACCCGTTTGCGCTAGAAAATGGACCACTCATTATTTTAGCAGCGTTGACATCAGCCATTGCCTGGAATTTGATCACGTGGTATTACGGCATTCCGAGCAGCTCTTCGCACGCGATCATCGGTTCGGTCGCCGGAGCGGCGATTTCCGCGGCTGGGGTTGGGATTTTGAATTACGGCGGGTTTTTGAAAATTTTACAATCGCTGATTCTTTCCCCGTTTTTGGCGTTAGGGGTCGGCTTTATCATTATGAGCATTTTTCGTTTTATCTTTAAAAACGCCAACTTATACAGCACGACGAGGGGCTTTCGGATGTTTCAAATTGTGACCGCGGCGTTTCAAGCGTATACGCACGGAACAAACGACGCTCAAAAAGCGATGGGGATCATTACGATGGCGTTAATCGCCGGCGGATACCACGCGACGACCGACATTCCTGAATGGGTGCGCATTTCTGCCGCCTTGGCCATGGGATTGGGAACGGCTGTTGGTGGGTGGAAGATCATTAAAACGGTCGGCGGAAAAATTATGAAAATTCGTCCGATCAACGGAGCGGCGGCTGATTTGTCGTCCGCACTCGTCATTCTTTCAGCGACGATGTTCCACTTGCCAGTCAGCACGACGCACGTCATTTCCTCGGCCATCATGGGGGTCGGCGCCGCCCAACGGGTGAAAGGCGTCAAATGGGGCGTCGCTCGCCGCATTGTGCTGACATGGATCATCACCTTGCCAGTGTCAGCGTTGATTGCTGGGTTTGTGTACCAGGTTCTCCGTTTATTTTTCTAACGAATGAAAGAGGGTGTCCCAACAGATCGGGACACCCTTTCTTATTGTTTTTCCTATGTTGTGTTTTGTTTAAGGAAAATTTCCCTTTTGGGTCAGACTCTTTTCGTGTTTAGGCCGCCGAACGGTCCGCGGCGGAGGAGCGTCCGATCGCCCGGCAAATCCTTGGGGCGATCAAGCCGGCGACGATCGACAACAAAATGTCTTTCGGCAGCGGGGCAAGCATCCAGCCCCACACCATGCCGTACGAAAGCCCTTCCGGCGCTTCCGCCCATAGTTTGTACGCCATGTACATCCAGTTCGTGCCGATGACATAGTTGATGACCATGCCAACGAGTGCGGCGGTGACGAAACGAGCTTTTGACGCCGGCTGCGGGCCACGGTTGATGACCCATCCGGTCGCATAAGCGGCAACGATAAACGAAAGAATGAAGCCAAATGTCGGTTGGAAAATCATCGACAGTCCGCCGTTGAATTTGGCAAACACCGGCACGCCGGCGAGGCCGACGAGCATGTACACAATCATCGCCACCGCACCGAGCCGCCGCCCGAGCACCGCTCCGGCCAAGACGCAGAAAAACGTCTGCAGCGTAATGGGAACACCGCCGACGACAAGAAACGGCGCCCACGACGTAATGTTCGCCCCGATCGCCATCAAGGCGACGAACATGGCGGCGAGCGTCATGTCAATCGGTCGAAGTGAAGTCCGTCCTTCCATATGTAAACCCCCTTTTTTTGTCCGTTAACAAAATCGTACCGAACAACCGCTAGGCTGTCAATCCTCTTTTTTTCGGCGGATGATAAAGCGGCTTGGGGGGATGATAAGAAAAACGACTCCTCGAGCGCTTCATGCGGACAACGCGGCGAGGAGCGTGAAAGGAGGTCTTGTCAATGGATCGGTTCGTGCCGGATGAGGAACTGAAGCGGGCGAGCAAAATGGGGGCGAACGAAGACATCATCCATACAAGCAAACACGACGACGGCTACGATTTGCGCACCCCGGCGGAAATCGGGGCTCGGCAGCCGACGGATGAAAACGGCAATGCGTAAAAGAAGGGGTGCGGATCGACAGGAAAGAAAAACGTCTTGGACCGATTCGCGCCTCGAAAAAGCCGGAGGATCGAGCGAAAAAAGATGGCCGCCTCCCCATCGAGTTCCCTTAGAGTGGTCTTGTCGTTCTGATAAAATGCTGCCGGCTCGAATGTCGTGCTCGTTTTTCAATGGGTTTTTCGGCATGAAAAGAGAAGAAAATGAATTTATTGATTTTTATGAATAAATACCTATTTTTGATATGGTAATAAAGTTCCTTTTTTTTATTTCCAGTAAGATTTTAATTGTAAATATATAGTTTATTTACCATAACGTGTACTTGGTAAGAGACTGAGGTAGCGTCAAAAGTTCTATGAAAAACCCAAACAGACCATAAAATATAATAATTACCTGGAGGATTTACTCTTTTCAGAATAAATAAAGGGTGAACTCAATTTGTTAGAGATCGTTTTGATTGTATTGTTTTTGATCGGTTTGTTCGTTTTCGTGGTTTACTATGTTCTTTTTGCAACCAAAGATTTAAAAAGAATGACACAACAAAATGAGGAAATCATGAAATTGCTAAATGAGATTAAAAACCATATTCAAAAGTAGCGATTATGCAAAAGGTTCAAGTCATCCTGCCTAACCGAAGGCGAATAAAAATGGATGTGGCGGATTCAAATGACGGAGCACCAAGGAGAATCTTTATGACCAAGAGAATAAAGTTTATACTGTTTACCTTGTTCTTCTCCCCGTCATTATTCCTGATTAACTATTATCAAAGCATAAACATGAAAAAGGACGAATATCCGGATTATGTCTTTTGGACTCTCTATTTGTTGGTCGTCGTTTGCCTGACGATCATCTGCCGATCGATTCGACAAATCCTCTTTAGTGTTCTTTGCATGTCTGCCGTTTCTGTTGGCCTTGGATATTGGCTGATTGAGAAGAATGAAAGCATTCGATATTTTTACAACCTTGGGATTCCCACAACGTTTATTGGCCTTTCGCTGCTTGTTCACGTCATTCCGCTATTCGTCTGTTTGTTCCGTTCTAATAAGAAAAATGTAGAGAAAGCCTGAATGTTGGATGCATTCTGATGAAGGAGAACCGGTTTCCATGAATCGAAAAAAAGGTTTGTCTTGTTTGTTGCCGTGCTGATGGTTATTTTCTTTTTCGTCTACATGTTTGAAGAACAAGTGCTGCGCTTTTTAGACTACAAGGCGGTCAAGCTGACGATGTTGATTTCTTTGATCACGATCATTGTCGGTGATATCATCTATCGACGTACGTAATCGGATGCGCAGTGTGAACGGAAGGGAATGCCGGGCGCGGTGCCCGGCAAGTTTGTTTAGGCGCTGGACGGCGATGGGATGATCGCTGTCTTTTTTGGGCCGGATCAACAACCGTTTTGATCTGCCCGCTTTGCCTAGCGCGGTAAGGCGCAAACGACAACACCGCTTCCAGCGCCATGCATGGTCTGGAAGCGGCGCTATCGCATCGGGCGCGACCGTCGTGAACGGATGTTGGCAGCCGTCAAAGCGGCGAATGCGAAGAGTGAAGGCTGCTTGCCGCCGTTTTTCCCCTTTCGCCCGCCGCCGCGATGGCGAAGGCTATCCGTGAAAAGGCGGAAACACGTTCCAACGCAAGCCGATGACGAGCTGGCAGCACGGAAACGCGCCAGGCGGCGGCGACAACGTCAGGCGGATGCCGTCGGGATTGAAATACACATCGGTTTTCGAGCGGATGCCAAGCGAGCGGATGAGGCGCTTCACTTCATCCGTTTTTCCTTCTTGGGCGGCCGACATGACCGAGGCCGCAAACGAACGGGATTCGGCCAGTTTTTTCAAAACGGTGGCAGCATCGTTCATCAGCGTCTGCGCCGTGGCGGCGGACTGGGAAAAGAGCGCCGGGTCGATCGGAGGGTACGGGCCGGCCGGCATCCGCGGGAACGGGGTGAACATGGCTGCTTGCGCCTCCTTTCCGGAAATGGAATCCGATATTACGATATGTGCAAACAGCCAAAAAGGAGCGAAGCCAAACGGCGATTTCGCTCCTTCTTTATGCATTGCGCAGGCGGGACGCTACAAATAGCGCAGCCATAAATAGGCATGCGACAGGAGCAAGGCAATGAGCGTGAGCGGCGCGCCGATTTTCAAAAAATCAACGTACGTAAAGCCATGCCCTTCGCGCGAGGCCATGCCGGCGACAATCACATTCGCCGAGGCGCCGATGAGCGTCCCGTTTCCGCCGAGGCAGGCGCCAAGAGACAAGGCCCACCACAGCACGTCAATCTGCGGGGCGTCTGGAGACAGTCCCATGCCGACTGCCATATCTTGAATGAGCGGGATCATCGTGGCGACGAACGGGATGTTGTCGATCGTCGCTGAGGCGACGCCGGACAGCCAAAGGATGAAATAAGCGGCCGTGGAAATATCGCCGCCAGTGACATCGAGCGTTTTTTCGGCCAATGATTTGATCAGGCCGATGTCAACGAGCCCACCGACCAAGACGAACAGACCGGCGAAAAAGAAAATCGTGCCCCATTCGATCGAATGAAAGACATCCTCCAGTTCGTGCTCCGGCACGGCGATGAGCATGAGCACGACCGCTCCGGTCATGGCGATGACGGCCGCATCGACATGAATGACCGAATGAAAAATAAAGCCAAGGATGGTCAGCCCGAGCACGGCGACCGATTTGCGCATCAGCTTCGCATCTTGAATATAATCGGCGTCGCGAAGCTCTATCAGCTTTTGAATCAACGCAGGATCGGTTTTCAGCTGCTTGCGGTAAACGAATGCGAGCAGCGCGACCGTCACAATGGCGATGACGATGACGATTGGCGTCAAGTTGAACAAGAAAGCGTTGAAATCGAGATGCTTGTTCGCCGAGCCGATCATAATGTTCGGCGGGTCGCCGATCAATGTCGCCGTGCCGCCGATATTGGATAAGAGCACTTCAGAAATCAAATAGGGAACGGGGTTGACTTGGAGCATTCGTGTAATTGAAAACGTCACCGGCACGACAAGCAGCACGGTGGTCACGTTGTCCAAAAACGCCGACAACAGCCCGGTCAACAGTGAAAGCATCACCAAAATGCGGACCGGGCGGCCTTTGGCGAGTTTCGCTGCTTTAATGGCCATGTATTGAAAAAAGCCGGACTTGCTCGTAATGCCGACCAAGATCATCATTCCGATCAGCAGCGTGATCGTTCCCCACTCAATATGGTGGGTGAACGCTTTTTCGATGTCAACGATGCCGAAGATGACCATGAGCGCCGCCCCGAGCAAGGCGATGACCGCGCGGTGGATTTTTTCAGAAATGATGATCGCGTATACAACCAAGAAAACGGCAATGGCAAAATAATATTGAA
Source organism: Geobacillus thermopakistaniensis (assembly GCF_000498995.1). Classification (NCBI taxonomy): domain Bacteria; kingdom Bacillati; phylum Bacillota; class Bacilli; order Caryophanales; family Anoxybacillaceae; genus Geobacillus; species Geobacillus thermopakistaniensis. The sequence continues at coordinate 20,654 of NZ_AYSF01000053.1, read as the reverse complement.
GATTTGACACGTGTGCGGCAGAATGATCCATTCGTACTCCTCCCTTTCCAGTTATGTCGTCATGTTGTGAAAACCGCTCCCGCACGCCGGGCATGTCCAATCACTGCGCTCGCTGGCGGCTTCACGAACATAAAACGTAAATGAACAATGCGGACAAGGGATTTCGCGCACCCGATCCATCAACATCCGCCGCCTCGGTTCGGCTGGAGCATTGGTGTCAATGATCTCGACATGGATGTCGTCGCGCGATTCGTCTTCCGCGATCACGTTTCCTTCCGCTTCATCTTTTGTGCGCCAGCGGCCGCCGAGCACATGCTGCTCAAGTTGGCTGTGCGAGGAATGTTCAAGCATTTCTTCAGCCAGTTTCATGTACTGGCGGTCCGTCAGCCCGCTGAACGGAAGGTTCTTCTTCTGTTTTTTCCAATACGCCCGCAGTTGGTCTTCGGTGAAAATCCATGTAACAATCTGATGAATCACGACATTTTTCATCCCATCCACCCTCCTTTTTCTTGATCATATCATAGAAGGCTGGTGATTTAACAGGAAATGCGGCTCAACCATAGCATTTCTTCAATGCATCAACCTTATAAATGCTGCTCTTCTCTTCACTCAAGAACCATCGGTTTAGGGGAAATGGTTGTTTTTCGCGGATCTTATAAAGGGTGGGGGAGAAAAAACGATTGGCTTGAATGGGAAGCGTCCATCCGCCCTTCTTCTTTTTCGCCAAGGCTTTCGTTGATTCCTACGGCATCCGCCTCTTTTTCGCCATTTTCTGAAAAAAGAAATAAACAATCGCTTCTGCGTGATATAATAATAGTAAGACGGACGGCAACAGCGTGCCGGAAAGGGGGGAAGCGACGATGGACAGCCCGCAATATTTGTTTCTCGATTTTGAATTTACGATGCCGGAGACGAAAACAAACCCGAACGGGTTTTGCCCGGAAATTATTGAAGTCGGCCTTGTCGCGGTTGTTGACGATCAGATCATCGGCCAATTCTCTTCCTATGTGAAGCCGCTCCGCTTTCCGCAGCTCACGGAACGGTGCAAGTCGTTTCTCAACATCACCCAAGAACAAATCGACCGCGGAATGAGTTTTTATGAGCTGGTTTCCTTGCTTCGGCAATATGACCGCGAACGCCCGACGACAGTGATGACGTGGGGGAGCATGGATATGAAAGTGCTCCGGGAAAACTGCCAATCGGCGCAAGTGGAATTCCCATTCACGGGCGAGCATCGTGATTTAGCCATGGAGTATAAGCGGTTTTTCGGCAACAAAAACCAAACCGCGCTGCGCAAGGCGGTGCAAGAGTACGGCAATGAGGCAGTTGGAAAAGCCCATTGCGCGCTCGATGATGCGTTCACCGCGTATACGATTTTCCGGCTGGTGGAAAACGACAAAAAATATTTGGCGAAGACAAAGCCGCCGACGATTGGAGAACGGATTGATTTGACCCAGCTGCGAAAAAAATTCGCTTTATAGCCGGCTGCGTTGGCGGCGGCTTTTTTATGTTATAATAGAAAGTGGACGATTTTTTAGGCAGAAAGGTTGTTTCCTTATGTGGCCATCGGTGCTGAATTTATTTTTGTACTTTCCAGAAGACAAACGTGAATACATTCCCGCAGCCATTTCGTTTGCTGTCTTCTTCTTGATGGCGGTGTTCACGATGCGGCTCATCATCATCATCTCCCGGCGGCAGGAGAAGGAAGCGAAGCGGCTCGAAGAACAGCTGCTTGGAAAACGAGAGGAACGGAAGGAGCCGCCCGGAGTATAAACGAGCCCCCCTCCGGCAATACTGGCGGATAACAAGTGATGCTGGAGGGGGGTTCGTCTTGCGAAAAACGTACGGTGTGGTGCTGGCGGCAGCGCTCGTGTTGTCCGGCTGCGGCCAAGAGAATGGAACGAGCCGGACGGTGGAGATGATCAATGCGGATGGCGATTCGATCGGTACGATCGAGTTGACTGAACAGGCGGAAGGGGTGCGGCTGAAGCTTGACTTGGAAGGCCTCCCGCCGGGAGAGCACGCCATTCACATCCATGAAAACGGAAGCTGCAAACCGCCCGATTTCCAATCGGCCGGCGGTCATTACAATCCGGACGGGAAAAAGCACGGCCTTCTCCACCCGGAGGGGGCGCATGCCGGCGATTTGCCGAACATTATTGTGAAGGATGACGGCACGGTCAACGTCGAGTTGAAGGCGCCCAATGTGACGCTGAAAGAAGGAGAGAAAGGCTCGCTGCTTACGAAAGACGGAACATCGATCGTCATTCACGCCAAGAAAGACGACGGCATGACCCAGCCGGCGGGAGACGCCGGCGGACGGATCGCCTGCGGGGAAATCAAGTCGTCGTGAAACAGGGGCTCGCGCGCGGGCCCCTGTTTCACGTTGCCGGGGCAACGCTTCGCATGGCAAATGCGAGAAAGTGACGGTTGCACAGCTTCTGCTGCACATGGATGGCGGAACGGAGCAACGGGTCCGGCGCTGCTTCTTTTCCCTTTCGCCATCCGCTTGGCCGCTCTTCTTTGGTGCAAAGCTATATAGGATGCAACGAAATCGTTTAACATATCCTTGACGGAAAAGTGGCTCATCCATTTTTGACTGTCGAAGGCAAGCCGTAGGCTTGCCTCCGTCACGCTAAGGCGTGACGGAAGACCGAACAACGACTCGCTTAAAGACCCATTCATGGGTCTTTAAGCGGTGTTGNACGCTAAGGCGTGACGGAAGACCGAACAACGACTCGCTTAAAGACCCATTCATGGGTCTTTAAGCGGTGTTGTTCGGTCACTCGACAGTTGGATGAAATGACCGGTAAAAACGAAAAATGTTAAAGCTTTAAATTGCATCTATATAGCGCAGCGCCGTCGCCAGCCGCCGCAGCCCTTCCTCCAGCGTCGGGCGCGGGCAGGCGATATTCAAACGGATGAAGCCGACGCCTTCCTGGCCGAATTTGCTGCCGAACTCGACGGCGAGTTTTCCTGTTTCAAGGAGCCGACGCTTCAGCTCCGCCTCGGAAAGGCCAAGGCCGCGGCAGTCGATCCAGACAAGATACGTCGCCTGCGGCCGGACGGGGCGAAGCGGCGGCAAGTGTTCCGCTAAATAGGCAACCGTCATGTCGATGTTTTGCCGCAAGTAATCAAGCAAGGCGTCAAGCCACGGTCCGCCATGGCGGTAGGCCGCTTCCGCTCCGACGATGGCGAACGCATTCAGCGTAAAAAAGCCGTGCCGCTGCTGGACGCGGCGGAACGCCCGGCGCCGCGATTCGTCGGGAAGGATGACTTCCGCTGCCTGCAAACCGGCGAGGTTGAACGTTTTCGTCGGCGCGCGGAACGTGGCGCTTTGCGCGGCCAGATCTGGGTGGAGGGAGGCAAACGGCGTGTGTTTGGCTGGCGGGAGCGTCAAATCGGCGTGGATTTCGTCGGAAAGGACGAAGACGCCGTGCTTGAGGCAAAGTTCTCCCAGCTGTTCGAGTTCTTCTTTTGTCCATGATTTGCCTCCCGGGTTGTGCGGATGGCAAAGGATGAGAAGTTTGGCATCGGGCAGCTTTCGCTCCAAGTCGTCCCAGTCGATCGCATAGTTGTCTTCCTCAAGGCGCAGCGGACTGAACAGAAGCGTGCGGTCATGGCGGCGGACGAGATCAAACAGCGGCCGGTAGACCGGGGAAAAAACGATGATGCGATCCCCTGGTTCGGAAAACGCTTCGATGGCGGCGGCGACCGCCGGCACGACGCCGTGGGCAAACACGAGCCAAGACGGATCGATCGTCCAGTCATGACGGCGTTCAAGCCATTGGCACACCGCTTCTTTGAGTGAATCGGGAATGACAGTGTAGCCGAACACGCCGTGCTCCACCCGTTGCCGCAGCGCTTCTTGCACTTCTTTCGGTGCGGGAAAATCCATGTCGGCGACCCACATCGGCCATACGTCTTCGCGGCCGAACACGCGATGAACGTCATCCCATTTCACCGACAGCGTGCCCCGGCGGTCGATGACGCGGTCGAACGGAAACATGATCGCGCCTTCTCCTTTCTCAGCACGCGAACGATGCGGTCCTTTCCCTTCATCGAATGGAAACATTGTTGCATCTTCTCCCTTCTTTTTTTCGAATCGATGGCTTATAATGGGTTATATCATAGCATCAAGAAAGGTGGATGGCGGCGGCATGGACGGACGACAGTTGAATCGGCTTCTTCTTGAATGGATCGGCGCCTGGGACCCGTTTGGCCTTGGAAAAGACGCCTACGACGTCGAGGCGGCCAGCGTGCTCCAGGCGGTGTATGAGACGGAAGACGCCCGCACGTTGGCCGCCCGCATTCAGTCCATATATGAATTCGCCTTTGACGAGCCGATTCCTTTTCCCGACTGCCTAAAACTCGCCCGCCGGCTGCTTGAATTAAAGCAAGCGGCGTCCTGTCCGCTCCCGTGATGACGACAGGGAGCCGGCTTGGCGAAACCGACTGATGAAATGGAGGGATGCTGCGTGAAATTGAGCGAAAAAGAGCTGGAAATTATCGAAATATTAGAAAAAGATGCACGAACGCCGATCGATGTGCTGGCGAAGATGATCGATTTGCCGGTCGAAGAAACGGAAGCGCTCGTCAAAAAGTTAGAAGAGGCGAAAGTGATCGTGCAATATACGGCGCTCATTGACTGGCGGAAGGCGGACGGACGCGAAGGGGTGACGGCGATGATCGACGTCAAGGTGACCCCGAAGCGCGGCGTCGGCTTTGACGAGGTGGCGGAACGCATTTACCGATTCCCGGAAGTGAAATCGGTGTACTTAATGTCCGGCGCCTACGACTTATCGGTCGTGATCGAAGGGCGTTCGATGGCGGAAATCGCCCAATTTGTATCGGAAAAACTGTCGACGCTCGATTCTGTCATTTCAACGACGACCCATTTCATTTTGAAAAAATACAAACACGATGGCATCGTCTTTGACCAAGGAGATCAAGATCGCCGCATCGTGGTGTCGCCATGAAGCCGCAAACGAGAAAAACGTACGTGTCCAAGACGGTTGCGGGCTTGAAGCCATCCGGCATCCGCCGCTTTTTCGACCTTGCTTCCAGCATGGACGGCGTCATTTCGCTCGGCGTCGGCGAGCCGGATTTTGTCACGTCCTGGAGCATTCGCGAAGCGAGCATTTTGTCGCTCGAGCAAGGCTATACGTCGTATACGGCCAACGCCGGGCTCTTGGAGCTCCGACAAGAAATCGCCGCTTATTTGCGCCGCAAGTTTCATGTCGACTACTGTCCGGAGACAGAAATTTTAGTGACGGTCGGGGCGAGCCAGGCCATCGACTTGGCGCTTAGGGCGATCATCAACTCGGGCGATGAAGTGATCATCGTCGAACCGAGTTTTGTCGCCTACGAGCCGCTTGTCGTGCTCGCGGGCGGGAAACCGGTGGCCGTTCACACGTCTGGCGAAGACAAGTTTCAGCTCAATCCGGTGCACCTTGAACGGGCGATCACCGAGCGGACGAAGGCGGTCATCATCTGCTCGCCGAACAACCCGACCGGAACGGTGCAGAGCCGCACGGAGCTTGAAGCGATCGCCCGTCTGGCTGAGGCGCATGACTTGCTCGTCATTGCCGATGAAATTTACGCCGAGCTGACGTATGAAGGAGAGTACACGAGCATGGCCGCTGTTAGCGGCATGCGCGAGCGGACGATTTTGATTTCCGGTTTTTCCAAAGGGTTTGCGATGACCGGTTGGCGGCTCGGGTTTGCGGCAGCGCCTGACGAGATTTTGCAGGCGATGTTGAAAATCCATCAGTATGCCATGATGTGCGCGCCGACGATGGCGCAATATGGGGCGCTTGAGGCGCTTCGCAGCGGAGAGCGCGATGTCGCCGAGATGCGCAACAGCTACCGGCGGCGGCGCAACTATTTCGTCGCCTCGCTCAATGAAATCGGGCTGCCGTGCCATTTGCCGGGCGGCGCGTTTTACGCCTTCCCGTCCATCAAGCCGACCGGTTTGACGTCGGAGCAGTTTGCTGAGCGGCTGCTCATCGAAGAAAAAGTAGCGGTCGTCCCCGGCAACGTCTTCGGCCAAAGCGGGGAAGGCTATATCCGCTGTTCATACGCTTCATCGCTCGAACAGCTGCAAGAAGCCATTAAGCGAATGAAACGGTTTTTGGCGCGCCTGTAACTGGGGATGTTCCGCCGTCGGCGGGACATCTTTTTTTGGGGTTTGCTGTCGGTCTATGTTATAATACAGAAACATAGACGAAATTCATCAATAGGAGTGTTTCGCTTGTCAACGATCAAACGAGGAGCGATCGTGAAAGGGAAGGTGACGGGCATTCAGCCGTATGGCGCGTTCGTCCAGCTTGAGGACGGCATGCAAGGGCTGATCCATATTTCTGAAATTTCCCATCAATTTGTGAAAGATGTGCGCGATTACGTCCATGTCGGGGATGAAGTGACGGTCAAGGTGTTGGACGTCGATCGAAAGGCGAGGAGGGCGAGCCTGTCCCTAAAGGCGCTTGAACCCGCCGAGGAAAAGGAAAAACGCCATATGCGCATGAAAATGCCGCTCAAGTCGGGGTTTCGCCCGTTGAAGGAAAAACTGCGCGAATGGATTGAGCAGTCCAAGAAAGAAGATGGACCGAAACCATAAGAACCCTGCCGCCAAGCGGCGAGAGTCCATGACGCTTTTGGGCCGGGAGAGGCGCAAAAAGAAGACACCCACCGCCAAGCGGTGCGTGTCCCTTTGTGTTTCATTATGTGCGCGATGTCTTTGGCTCGGTGCGCCCAAGTTCTTCGGCCGGTTTAAATAAAAGCGCCAAGTTGATCAAGCCGGCGATGCCGACCAAGCTGTAGATGATGCGCGACCAAACGGAGTCTTGGCCGCCGAAAATGGCGGCGACTAAGTCAAATTGGAAAAAGCCGATCAGTCCCCAGTTAATGGCGCCGATAATGGTCAACAATAGCGCAATGCGCTGCAATGCTCCCATCTTGTTTGCCTCCTTTGGAAAATTTCTTTTCAACTTATAGGATGAATCGCAGTCGTGAAAAATATGCATCGTTTGCCGCCAAAGCAGTTGGCTTTACAACCGGTGGCAGGCGCTGCCATAATAGATTCAGGAAAAGGAGGGCATCCATATGCAAGAGTTTATTTTCCGCAACCCGACGAAACTGATTTTTGGAAAAGGGCAGCTCGAACGGCTCAAAGAAGAAGTGCCGCGCTACGGCAAGAAAGTGCTGCTCGTGTATGGCGGCGGCAGCATCAAACGAAACGGATTGTATGAGGAAGTCATGAAGATATTGGGGAATATTGGCGCCGAGGTCATCGAACTGCCAGGCGTCGAACCGAACCCGCGCGTCTCGACCGTAAGAAAAGGGGTGGACATTTGCAAGCGGGAAGGCGTCGAATTTTTGCTGGCGGTTGGCGGCGGCAGCGTTATCGACTGCACGAAAGCGATCGCCGCCGGGGCGAAATTCGATGGCGATCCGTGGGAGTTTATCACGAAAAAAGCGCCCGTCACCGGCGCCCTGCCGTTTGGCGTCGTCTTGACGCTGGCGGCGACCGGGTCGGAGATGAATTCTGGTTCGGTGATCACAAACTGGGAGACGAAAGAAAAATACGGCTGGGGCAGCCCGTTTACGTTCCCGCAATTTTCGATTTTGGATCCGACGTATACGATGACCGTTCCGAAAGACCATACGGTTTACGGCATTGTCGATATGATGTCGCATGTGTTTGAGCAATATTTCCACCATACGCCGAACACGCCATTGCAAGACCGGATGTGTGAAGCGGTGTTGAAAACCGTGATCGAAACGGCGCCCAAACTGATCAACGATTTGGAAAACTACGAGCTGCGCGAGACGATCATGTACTCGGGCACGATCGCCTTAAACGGCTTCTTGCAAATGGGCGTCCGCGGCGACTGGGCGACGCACAATATTGAGCATGCCGTTTCCGCCGTGTATGACATCCCGCACGCCGGGGGATTGGCGATTTTGTTCCCGAACTGGATGAAGCATGTGCTCGATGAAAATGTCAGCCGTTTCGCCCAGCTCGCGGTGCGCGTCTTTGATGTCGATCCGGCGGGCAAATCGGAGCGGGATGTGGCGCTTGAAGGCATCGAGCGGCTGCGCGAGTTCTGGTCGAGCCTCGGGGCGCCGTCGCGGCTTGCGGACTATGGCATCGGCGAGGAAAACTTGGAGCTGATGGCCGATAAAGCGATGGCGTTTGGCGAGTTCGGCCGTTTCAAAACATTGAACCGCGATGATGTGCTCGCCATTTTGCGCGCTTCCCTGTAATGAGGCGATGCGGCGGTTTCGCGAATCAATCGATGATGGCGCCGGCTCGGCGACGGAATCTGCCTGAGCTGGCGCTTTTCCTATTTTCTTGGTTTGCCTGGGTGCGCTCCCAATCCCGCAGGACGGCGGAAAGGGAGGAGGGCGCGAAAAACAGCCGCCTCGCCCGAATCCATGGTTCTCGAATGAGGAAAAAGCACAACGTTGATTACGTTTCTTGAGGCGAGCAGCCTGAGCCCCTAGAAGGCTGGTGAAAAACGAGTTTTGTTCCCAAATCGGCGGCGTTTCATCAGGAAAGAAGACGAACCTCACAAGGTTTCTCTAATTGAAAAATGATTGGGATAAGCTGTCTTTTTCGTTGCATCACCATCCCTCCAGGTGTCACGCAAGGAAATCGGCGCGGCGAACATGGCAAAAAATGAATCCGTTTCCAAAAAGGTGGGCTGCTTGATTTCCCTTGTTTATTCCGCTAAAGTGAAAGAAGGCAATGATTCTTGAAGGGGAGGCGGAAATCGATGACCCACATTCGCTTTGACTATTCCAAAGCGCTCGTCTTTTTTGGCGAACATGAGCTTACATACTTGCGCGATGCCGTGAAAGTCGCGCATCATTCGCTTCATGAAAAAACCGGTGTTGGAAGCGACTTTTTAGGCTGGCTTGACTGGCCGGTCGACTATGACAAAGAAGAATTCGCACGCATCAAGGAGGCGGCGAAAAAAATCCAATCGGACTCTGATGTTCTTGTCGTCATCGGCATCGGTGGCTCGTACCTTGGCGCGCGGGCGGCGATCGAGATGCTGCACCATTCGTTTTACAACGCCTTGCCAAAAGAAAAGCGGAAAACGCCGCAAATCATTTTTGTCGGCAACAACATCAGCTCGACGTATATGAAAGACGTCATCGATTTCTTGGAAGGGAAAGACTTCTCGATCAACGTCATTTCCAAATCGGGGACGACGACCGAGCCGGCGATCGCCTTCCGCATTTTCCGCAAGCTGCTTGAGGAGAAATACGGCAAAGAGGAAGCGCGCCGCCGCATTTACGCGACGACGGACAGCAAGCGCGGCGCGCTTCGGACGCTCGCCAATGAGGAAGGGTACGAGACGTTTGTCATTCCGGATGACATCGGCGGCCGCTACTCGGTGCTGACGGCGGTCGGGTTGCTGCCGATTGCCGCAAGCGGCGCGGACATTAACGCCATGATGGAAGGAGCGGCCAAAGCGCGTGACGATTTCAGCTCCTCGGAGCTTGAGGAAAACGCCGCTTACCAATACGCCGCCATCCGCAACATTTTGTACAACAAAGGGAAAACGATCGAGCTGCTCGTCAACTACGAACCAGCGCTGCACTATTTCGCCGAATGGTGGAAGCAGCTGTTCGGCGAAAGCGAAGGGAAGGATCAAAAAGGCATTTACCCGGCTTCCGCTGATTTCTCGACCGATTTGCATTCGCTCGGCCAATACATTCAAGAAGGGCGCCGCGATTTGTTTGAAACAGTGTTGAAGCTGGAAGAACCGCGTCATGAGCTGATCATTGAAGCCGAAGAAAACGACCTCGACGGGCTGAACTATTTGGCGGGAAAAACGGTTGATTTCGTCAACACAAAAGCGTTCGAAGGGACGCTGCTCGCCCATACGGACGGCGGCGTGCCGAACTTGGTCATCACGTTGCCGAAGCTCGATGAATATACGTTCGGCTACCTTGTCTACTTCTTTGAAAAAGCATGCGCCATGAGCGGCTACTTGCTCGGGGTGAATCCATTTGACCAACCGGGAGTGGAAGCATACAAAAAGAACATGTTCGCCCTCCTCGGCAAACCAGGCTATGAGCAGTTGAAGGAAGAACTGGAGAAACGGTTGAAATAACAACGTGTTCCATCGCCAAGCCGCTGTTTTCTCGGGGGAGATGACTCGCGGCTCGACCCGAGTCGCGCCCAAAATGGCGGACGGAACGACGGAAAAAGCGCCTCTTCCCTTTTGCGGGGGAAGAGGTGTTTTGTTATACATGAACCGGGTCGTTCGGCCGCACAACGCCCGGGCGAGGGTTTATTGCTCCCTGCCGTTTTTCGCCAAGCGTCTGAAGCTGCCGCGGACAAATAATCCCCGCCGAACGGGAAACGATAAAAGAAAGGAGGGATTGTGCATGATTGAAATGCCATCGCGTTTGGAAGGAAAACAATTTCAACTGTACCATTTGGAAGAGCAATTAAAACCAATGGGATATACAATCGGCGGCGGGTGGGACTACGATCACGGCTATTTCGACTACAAAATCGCCGATGACGCGGGCTATCAGTTTTTGCGCGTGCCGTTTCGGGCGGTCGACGGGCAGCTTGATTCGCACGGAACGACGGTGGAGCTTGGGCGGCCGTTTTTGCTTGCGCATAAATACCAACGGGGCATCGATGATTTCGCCGATGTCGGCAACATCAGCGCCTCATTCAATCAGTTTGCCGAGCCGCAAGACCCGGATGCGACCGTACCCGAGCGATACATTTCCGTCGGAAAGGCGCTTGTCCAAGAACTGGAGCGCCGCCTGCTCGATTAAGGGGCAAGCGCGAACAGGCGGTCGCTTTGTTGAATCGGGCGGTCCGGTGCAACGGAAATCGCTCCGTGATCTCCATGGATGACGCCAAGCAGCGTCACGTTTTGCTTGAGCAGCTGCTGTTGAACGGCGGCGAATGGCTGGCCGATTTGCTGTTCGTCTGGCTCGAGAAGGCAGAGCGTCTGTCCGTCCAGGCGGTAAAGCGCCGTCTCCCACACGCTGGCGGCGCCCGGCGAGCGAAGGCTGGCGGCCATGGCGAAACTCGCCAGCAAGTTTGTCTGAATCACCTCATCCGCCCCGGCGCGGAAGGCGTTCTGGACGTTTCGGCCCGTTAGGATTTCCACGATGGCGTACACCGACGGGTTGAGGCTTTTGGCGGCAAGCAGCGTGACAATCGTATCTTTATCGGCTTCCGCTTCCGCTTTATGCGGATCGGCGGTGATGAGCAAAAAACGCGCTTCTTGAATATTGGCCTTCTCCAGCACCGCATCGTCGCTTGCCGTTCCTTTAATGAAATGAACCGGCGCGTTCAGAAGCGGGTGGGACGGAACAGTGGCGTCGATGAGAACGAAGCGCATGGAGGCGTCGTGCCGCGCGAGGCGGAGCAGCACCTCGCGCGCCCGCTCGTTCCAGCCGACGATCACCGCATGGCCGCGCTCTGTATACCGGAGCTGTCCGCTTGTAAAGGCGGTTTCCCGGGCGGCGGCCGCGGCGGAGACGGAAGCGAAATAAGCGGTGAGGATGCCGGTGCCAAGGATGATAAGCCCAATGGCCGCGAGTTTTCCGGCGGCCGTTTTCGGGACGATGTCGCCGTAGCCGATTGTCGCCGACGTCACGATCGCCCACCACACGCCGTCGAACACCGTGCGGAACGTCTCTGGTTCAATGAAGCGCATCAGCGCGCCAAACAGCACGATCAACGCGCTTGCCGAGACAAACAGACGAAGCACGGGCGGCCAGCGCCAATACGATAACAGCACGTTCCTTGTTCTCATCGTCCACCCCTCTTTTGCTTTTGTCTTTTTTAGTGTGAGCCGTTTTTGCATAAACATTCCTGTTTTTTCCCATACTAGGAAACGGAACATCACAGAAAGGGGACAGTGGTCATGGATATGAACCGTGTCAAACAAATCGTTTCTTCCCCTGCCGATATCCCGGTGTATTACAACGGCGTGTCGGTATGGATTGACGGGTATGATGAAGAAAAACAGACGGCGACCGTCCATTTGCGCGATGGCCGGCTTCATGAGCGCCGGGATGTGCCGGTTTCGGAATTGACGGAAGAGCGGGAGTGAAAAGGGGAGGCCGGCTGACAGTGCGGGAGCCTTCTTGCGTTGCTTGGTTCGAGTAAAGGCGTTTTCCGGCATGAAGCGTCCGGGCGGCCCGCAAGAAAACGGTTGTTGTTCGCCGTCTGTTTCGTGAACAAGACGGCTTTTCAGACGACAATCAGAGGGAGTCGGTGCAAGGACGTAGACATCGGATGAAACGTTGATGGAGCGAAAGACGGGGAAATCCGCCGCTTGCCGAACGACATGTCGGGCAAGCGGCTTCGTTTTGTCAGACAGCGGATTGGCGGCGCGTCCGGGCAACGCGCACCGTCAACAGCAAGGCGCAGGCGAAAAAGAGAATATCATCGATTCCGTAGACGAGATGATACCCTCCAGCGGCAAACAGCGCGCTGCCGATCATTGGTCCGAACGCCATGCCCATATAGCGGAAAAAGTTGTACACGCCGATCGCTGTCGAGCGGTTCGCTTGAAAAACGTTCGTCAGTACGGTCGTCTGCACTGGGAGCGAAAGGCCTAAAAACAAGCCGAACAAGGCGATGGCCAAAACAAGCAGCGAAAGCGATCGTTGGGCCGCGATCAAGAAAAAGAAAATGGACAGCACGGTCAAGTACGATGCCGCCAAGAGGATGCGCCGCTCCGGGAAGCGTCCTTGAAGGCGCCCGCCGAGGAAGCTGCCGATGACGATCATGGACGACATCGCCAAGTACACCGTCCCTTTTTCCTGCGCCGACAGACCGTACCGATCCGTCAAGATGCTGGGCAAAAAGACGAGAAAATTATACAGCGAGTAATATTGAACAAATCCAAGCAGAACGATCGACGACCCGGCACGGCGGCGGAGCACTGAAGCGAAGTCGGAGAGGCGAAACGGGGACGAAACGGCCGTTTCCGGTTTCGTTTCCTTCAGCAGCAGGAAATTGCCGGCACCAACTAAGCCGCCGACGGCCACAAGCGCCAAAAAGACGGTGCGAAATGGAAAATGCTCTGCCAAAAAGCCGCCGACGATCGGCCCGACGACAGGGCCAAGTGAGACCATCATTTGAAACGTCCCCATCGCCCGCCCGCGCTCTTTGCCGGTGAACAAGTCGCCGATGACCGTGGCGGCGACGACCGACCCGGCTGCGATGCCAACGGCTTGCAAGGCGCGGAAAAACAAGAGCGCATAAATGGATGTTGAGAAAAAACAGCCGAGCGAAGCGGCGATGTAGATGACGATGCCGCCAAGCAGCACCGTCCTCCGTCCTTTCCGGTCGGTGAGCGGGCCATAGACGATTTGCATCATCGCCAGGAAGAAAGTGAAAATGGAAATCGTCAAGTTGATCAAAAACGAAGAAGTCGCAAACGCCTCCCGCACTTCTGGTAAAATAGGAGTGTAAATCGTTTGCGTAAACGGGCCGAGAAACGCGGCGAGCGACACAAGATAGACGACAAGCTGGCGTTTCATCTCTTTCCCCTTTCTTTGTTTGTACATATGTATCATTATACTCTCGCTTTTTTCACTGATGGAAATAAAATGACTGTTTGCAAAAGGGGAGATGGAAAGATGGAATCATGTTTGATCCGCGATGCGGCCGCGGCGGATTTGCCGCACATCGTCCGCATTTATAATGAAACGATCCCAAGCCGGATGGTGACGGCGGACTTGGAGCCGGTGTCGGTCGAAAGCCGGCGGGCGTGGTTTGAGGCCCATGACCCGCACAATCGTCCGCTTTGGGTCGTCGAGGACGACGGCGCGGTTTGCGCCTGGCTCAGCTTTCAGTCGTTTTACGGCCGCCCGGCGTACCGCCATACGGCGGAGGTAAGCATTTATATCGCCGAAACGCACCGCGGCCGGGGGCTTGGGACGAAGCTGCTCGAGCGGGCGGTCGAACGGGCGCCCGAACTTGGGATCAAGACGCTGCTCGGCTTTATTTTTGCGCATAATGAACCAAGTTTGCGGCTTTTCTCCCGCTTCGGATTTGAACGATGGGGATATTTTCCGCGCGTGGCGGAATTGGACGGCGTGGAACGCGATTTGGTCATTGTCGGCAAACGGCTTGTATAGAATGGGGGGAGGCGGGGAAGTCATAAGTAATGAGGATGAACGGAAAGAGGGAAGGATATGAACGTCATGCCGATTCGGCTGTTTACGATCCAAGATGGGGAAGGATTTGTCGCTGACGCGTTTCAATGCCCGGTGACCGGCAATTTGATTTACAAATCGTCTGGCACGCCGTCCGTTGTCGCATATGCAGACTTGACCGACGAACAAATCATGCGCCTTGAGAAATACGGATTTCGGCGGCTCGGCGAGTCGCCGGCGCGGATGGAAAGCGGCCCGGACGGCATTGAAGAGCTGCTGCCGAGGCAATGAGGGAGAAAGAAAACGAGGTGAAAACGTTGAAGAAAAGGCCTGCCCGCTGGGGACAGGCTTTTTCTTTTCCTCAGAAGGCCGGCGAAACCCAACGGATTCGCTCGATCCGTTCGTGAGAAAGCTCAAGGGATGAAACTGCGGCGCTGCAAGGTTTTTTCAATTTGAAAAACATTGTTGCAAAGCCTGATATTCGTTCCATCACCGGCCGTTGATCATGTCAACCGGCGGATGAGCCAATAGAGCGCGGCGGCCGCCGCTAGGCCAAGCAGCGTATAAAGAACCGGACGGCCGGATCGTTCGAGCGGCGTTTTGTTCTCCAAAGCCGGCGGGTGAACGGTCTTGGCCGTCTTTTCCCCGGTCTGCGGCCGCGTTTCCGTCCCTGCCCCCTCCCTCTCTCCAGCGGCGTGCTTGCCGTACATGCCCGCTCCGGTTCGTTTCGCCTCCTCGTACGCCTTGCGGACGCGCGCTTCGTATTTGTAATCGCCATAGTCATAAAAGTCTTCGACAAGTCCGGCTTTGGCGAGGTCTTCTTGCAGCAGGCGCTTGCCGACCCACACCCAGGCGAGCAGCCGCTGGTATTTGTCAAACAGCGCGTCTCCGTCGGTCTCAAGCAAAATGTTCCCTTGATGCAAGCGGGAACATGTAAATCGGCTTGCTTCTTTCCCATACGGTTCGACTTGGATCGTGCTCTCCGGCGTATCAATGAACAAAAACCTCGTCGTGTATACATGGCCGTTGACGCGGAATTTCGCCGTATCGCCGTCGATGCACTCGACCAATTCAGCCGGGTAGGTGCGGCCAAGGCGCAACGTAGAACGATCTTCTTTCTTCCCCAGTGTATGGCCGTCCAGGTCGATTCGCTCTGGGGTGAGATGCCGCTTGCATCGTTCATTGCCGTTGTATGTTTGAATAAGCTGGACAAGCTCTTGTTTCGTTTTCGCCTGCTTCGCCAGCGCAGTCGGCTCATGGAGCAAATACACGCAGTCGCTGCCGCGGAAGTGCCCGCCCAACTCATCAAGCTCGCCAGGGTGGGCAAAAGCGGAAATCGGGAACATCAACAGGAAACAAAACAAGAATATGACCATTCGTTTCAAAAACGATCCCTCCACTCGAAAAACATTTCTTCCTCTTGAACAAAAACCGGATGTCCGCAATGGATGGGTTTCAGCACACGATCGCACATGTTATGCCGGTTTTTTCCGTTTTTCAGCGAAAAATCAAGCCAATATGGCCGTTATCGCGCTGTTAGGCGGTTTGCGTTCGTTCACGATAAAGTTTATCAAAAAAGTGGAACGATGAGGAAACATCTCGTCTGAGGGGGAGAGGATGACATGTCCAACTTGCTTTTCGATGATCAACCGTTGGTCATTTTGCCGCAACTCGCTTTGGCGATCGGGTTGAACGAAAGCATCGTTGTTCAGCAGCTGCATTATTGGCTCAAGAAAAGCGAAAACGTCCATGACGGCTATAAGTGGGTGTACAACACGTATGCAGACTGGCAGCGACAATTCCCGTTCTGGTCGGAAAGCACGATTCGCCGGATCATTCTTAAACTGGAAAAAATGGGGATCATCGTCGCGGCGAATTTCAACCGCTCCAAGATCGATAAAACGAAATGGTATCGGATCGACTATGACAAACTGGCCGAAATAACGAAAGAAATATCAGAAATGTCGGACGGACAACATGGGCAGGCGGCAGATGATGGCGTGATGACCGCGCACAATGGTGTTTCGATCGTTCAAGGTGCGGTTTCGTTCACTCAAAACGGGGTTTCGTTCGTTCACGATGAGGGTTTGACGACGCACGATGGGGATTCGATTGTGCAAGATGGCATCTCGGCCGTTCAAGGCGGCGCTTCTGTGGTTCAAGGGGGGATGTTGACGGCTCAAGATGGCATTTTGACGGTTCAAAATAGGGTTTTGCCCACTGAAGATGGGGGGTCGATGAGGCAAAGCAGCGTTTCGACGATTCAACAAGATCAGATTTCGGCCGTTTACGATGGCGTTTCGATCGGCCAAAATGAGCAGACGATGGGCGAAACAGTCCGTCCATTTGCGCAAAATGAACCATCCAGCTGGTCAAACTGGGCGGTCGAGGTGCTCAATTTGACAAGACCAATACCAGAGACGACAACAGAGATGACATCAGAGATCAAAAGAGAAGACGAAGAAGACGCGCGCGTGCGCACATACAAGGAGATCGTTCGCTTCTGTGAGGAAAACGGGTTTGGCGTGATCGGCGATTATTTGCGGGAAAAGATCAATGCATGGGTGGACGATGCGTCCGAGGAATTGGTGTTGGAAGCATTGAAAATCGCGGTGGAAAACGGCGCCAAACGGTGGGTGTACGTGGAAACGATTTTGCGCGACTGGACGGAAAAAGGGTATCGCACCGTGGACGAAGTGCGCGCCGCGCGGTTGGCGTTTCGAAAAGAGCGGATGAAGCAACGATCCGCCCCGCCTTCATCCGATGGCGGCAGAACGATGCGGAAACCGATCCGCACCGAGATCGTGCCGGATTGGCTGAAGATGGATTACAGCCAGCCGGAAGACGACGACTTTGACATCGAGCAGGCGCGCCGTGAGTTGGAGGAACGTCTGAAAAAATACAAAACCAACCCGGACGGATGAAGCCGAAGGGCGTAAGAGTCCGAGGAGTCTCATCTCATGACGGGACGTGAACCGAGCGATTTCTTGTGTGCCCCACGATTTGAGGTTCAGTCAGGTCGTTCACTGGTGCTGGCGCCCCTTCACGTTTAGATGGTGGGAGGCTTCTTTTGGGAATTTGTTCACAGGGGGATGGCTCATCGCCATCTCCCGAAACAAAAATAAAAAACCCTTGCACGGCAAGGGTTGGGCAAATGGAGCATACCGGGCTCGAACCGGTGACCTTCGCGCTGCCAGCACGACGCTCTCCCAACTGAGCTAATGCCCCAAAAAAGGATATGGATGATCTGTCCATGTCCCATTATATATATGGATGCGGACAATTGCAATCCTTTTTTGATCACCCGCTTTCAATATCAACGTGCACGACATCGTCAATGGAGCGGATGACGTAGTAAAGTTCGGCGGTCGAGCGCTTTTGGTCAATGACGGCTCTTAGTTTCAGCAAATGTTCATTCTCTTCAACGTCTTTAATGCGCATCGTTTTAATGTTGATGTCCTGTTGTTTTAAATGGTCGATGACCTTTGTAATGTTTTTGGCGTCCGCCACGGTGATTTGCAACAGCACCTCTTTTTCGCGCAGCTGCTTTGGTCCAAAAAAATTGATCAAAAACGGAATGAGTTCCACACTGACAATGAGAAGCGCGACGCCGAACGCCGATTCCCAATAGAAGCCTGCGCCGACCGCTACTCCAATCCCTGCCGCCCCCCAAATGATCGCGGCGGTTGTCAGCCCGGTGATGCTGTCGTTGCCGCGGCGCAAAATGACGCCTGCTCCTAAAAAACCGACCCCGGACACAATTTGCGCCGCCAGTCGAAGCGGGTCCATCGTAATATGGTCTTTGAGCGGAAAGACGTACGCCGATTCGATCGAAACGATTGTAAGCAAGCAGCTGGAAATGGAAATCACAAGACACGTTTTCAAACCGACCGGTTTTCGCTTCAATTCCCGTTCCAGCCCAATGATCAGCCCGAGAATGGCGGAAATCCCTAGTTTGAGGAACGGATCAAACATCATCGTTTCTCACCTCGTTCATGGTATAATGTAAGAAAACGTTCGTGAACCATTTTTGTCCGCCCTTCCGCATGAAAGTGGTAGATCAGGGCGCACACTCCTTTTCGTAGAAAGTGAGTTGGCAGAAACATGAAGCCGCCAAGCACAGCAAAGGCTTATGCCGCTCTATTCATCGGCGCGCTTGCCGTGTCAACATCGGCCATTTTCGTCAAATGGTCGCAGGCGCCGTCCGCGGTGATCGCCTTTTATCGGCTCTTTTTGGCCGTCGCCATCATGACGCCGTTGTTCCTCCGGCATCGAAGCGAACTCCGAGGCGTCTCCCGGCGCGATTGGCTGTTTTCGCTTTGTTCTGGGGTTTTGCTTGCCTTTCATTTTATCCTTTGGTTTGAATCGCTCGACTATACATCCGTCGCCAGTTCGGTCGTGCTTGTGACGCTGCAGCCGCTGTTTGCCTTCGCAGGCGGCGCGTTGTTTTTCCGCGAACGGTTGACCGTCGGCGCGGTCGGGAGCGCGGTGTTGGCCATGATCGGCAGCATCCTCATCAGCTGGGGAGACTTCCGCGTCAGCGGGGAAGCGCTGTACGGCGATGGATTGGCGCTGCTTGCGTGCGCGTTTGTCACGGCGTATTGGCTGTTCGGCCAAGAGGTGCGACAACGGTTGTCATTGATGACGTATACCTATATCGTCTATAGCATCAGCGCGGCGGTGTTGTGGCTGTACGCGATGCTGTTTCGCCTTTCGCTGACGGCGTATCAGCTGACGGATTGGCTTTGTTTTCTCGCCCTCGCCGTCATTCCAACGCTGCTCGGCCATTCGGTGATGAACTGGGCGGTCAAATGGGTCAGCGCCTCGACGGTGTCGATGGCGATTTTATTTGAACCGATCGGCGCTTCCGCCTTGGCCTACTGGCTGTTTGGCGAACCGATCCGTCCGTTTCAATGGATCGGCGGTATTTTTTTTTTAACAGGAATCGCCCTGTATTTGTGGGAGAAAAACGAAAAAGGTCCGCTAACGGTGCAAGAACGCAGCGGACCCTAGCGTTCCAAAGATAAAGGAAGAGCGGCGGATCGGCAGGCGGAATTCATCGAAGCCGCGGGCGAATTGGGACAAATAAGCGAAATCGACTTGCGTGATATCGGGAAGCAGGTAAGCGGATTTCGTGGCTCCCCGCTTTCGTTTTCGATTGAGCGCGGCGATGATGCCCTCCTTTGTTTGAATGCCGATGCCATGCCCGTAAAAGAAGCCGTCGCCTAAGTAAATGGCATTTTCCCCTTGCCATTGCGGCGTCAACGGATCGAATTCCGGGTTTTTAAAATAGAGGCAATCTCCGGGGAGAAAGTGTTCATCTTTTTTTGTTTGAATGCCAAGATCCCGGTCGGTATGCCAGTCATACAGCAGCAAATCCGCAAACAGCCGGTTGAATGCCGCTGGATCGATTACGTCAAGCACGGCCTTGTAAAACACGATGACGATTGCGGTCGCGCATTCAAACGCGTATCGCTCGCTATGGACAAAAATGTCCTGAATCGCTTCGGAAGCCGTGACATCTGGGCGAAGACGGAAGCCGCCGCGCTCGTCCCGCGTCCAAAAATCGCTGTTGCAGCGCGAAAAACGGAAAATGGCAAACCGCGCCCGGCTTTTCGCCAACTCGCCCGCCGCCCGAACAATGCGGTCGCGCAAGGCGATTTCAAATCGAAGCTGGTGTTTATTTGCATACGTATACAACTTAGGCGAGGAAACAAGGGCATCTAAGATTCGTTGTTCGCTGGCCGGAAGCGAAAACGAACTAGAAACGTCAAAGTTGATTGGTGATAACACGCGAATCAAAGTGAAGAAGCCTCCTTGATGAAAGGATCGCAACAACGATATAGATGCAAAACGGAAAAGTTCTCCACGTCCTTGACGAAAAAAGTCGCTTGCCTATTTCGACCGCCCGAGGCAAACCGCCGTCTTCTTCGCCGCACCTTGGCGTGGCGGAAGACGGAACGACTACCTGCTTCACAGACCCAGGCGTGGGGCTGGAAGCGGCGTTGTTCGGTCGCCTGACAGTCCATCCAGTCGCTCTGCAAAAGCCGTCGATGTGAAGGCGTCCAATCGCATCTATATAGCGATGCCATAGAAGAAATGTATGCACTCGCGCCGGTGTTCATTCCCCTTTTTTAGGAAAAGAACGCTTTCCTGTGGGATGGAGAAGAGGGAACGGGGATGGATCAGCGCGTCCTAAAATTTTTTTAAAAAAGGTATTGCTTTTTTCGAGTTAAGGTGGTATATTAAAAAACGTCGCTGATCAAAGAGGTTGTTTGACAGCGATGCGAAGCAAAAAAGCAGTTGACATCCAAAAAGATGTTATGCTAACATAAAAGAGCTGTTTGAGAGAGACAAAACAGTCGAAAGCTTGTTCCTTGAAAACTGAACGAAACGAAGCGCAACGAAAAGCTGAGGCCCGCGGGTCGCCGCGATGGGCAAATGTTCTTCGCCTGCAGGGATTTACAATCCCGAAGGCGAAGGTTATTTGACCC
>NZ_AYSF01000052.1:18089-82346 GCF_000498995.1 Geobacillus thermopakistaniensis | reverse complement strand
GACGATGTTTGCTTCCGCATTTATGTTTGTGATGAGGACGGCTTCCAGCAGTCGGGCAATATGTTCAAGCGCGGCGGCCGGTGGGAGCTTCAGCCGCAATATTATATGAAAAACTGGAGCTGGCGCCCGTATTTTTTGGAAAACATTATTCGCATGCGCTCGCGCCGAAGAGGGATTTTGTCCGATTTATACACGGATATTGAAACAGGGGAAACGATCCGGACGTATTCGTATCCGATCGATGAGCGCCATTACTTGTTTATTGACTTGTCGTACAGCTATTTGTTTGAGCATGACGCCCATTATTGACTGCATAAAATCGCCTCATTGCGGCAAAGTAAACATGAGGTGAAACTTATGGCACAGTTAACTTTTGTGTTATCCGCCCTCTCTGTATTGATCGCGGTCATTGGGTTCGTCTATACGGTTCGCCTCGGACGCCAACAGCGTTGGCAAGGGGAGCTTGACGGGCCGATTCCGAAAACGGTCGAGGAGCATGCCTACTTGCGCAACCCGGTGTTCCTCGCTTACGTACTCGCTGTCTTGCTCGCCATTTTTGCCATTGGTTATTTGGCGTTGCGCTATTATTGAAAAAAAGGCCATTCCATTCATATGGGTGGCCTTTTTGCCTGTCCGCAAATGACGCTTTTTTCCACGACTTTTTTCCTTTGCCGGCGAATATATATGGAAGCGGAAGAGGCAAAGGGGGAATGGAGATGACGAAGCGGCTGCCGACAAGGCTGTCGGGCGAGGAAGCGGCGTTATTGCTTGACGTTTTGTTCAGCCAGCAATATGCACTCGAGCTCATCCGCTCCGAGCTGGCGGATATCGAAAACGGAGACAAGGAGGTCGATGAACACCGGTACCGGCAGCTGTTGCGTTTATACGACCGACTGTTGACAGAGGAAGAGGAAGGATAAAAATTGTTGTGCACTATCGCTATCGCAGGAAGCGATAGTCTTTTTTATGGTATGATAACAATGTGGAGAGGAGAAGATGCAGAAGAAAGGCGGAACATCGGCATGACATGGGAACACAATGAATTCATGCAAATGACTGTCAAGCCATTTCTGATTCCGGCGGATAAAGTGGCGCATGTGCAGCCGGGAAATTATTTGGATCATGCGCTGCTCGTCCTGACGAAAACCGGCTATTCAGCGATTCCAGTTCTCGATACATCGTATAAACTGCATGGGCTCATCAGCATGACGATGATGATGGATGCAATTTTAGGATTGGAGCGCATCGAATTTGAACGTCTCGAGACGATGAAGGTCGAAGAAGTGATGAACCGAAACATTCCGCGCCTGCGGCTTGACGACAGCCTGATGAAGGCAGTGGGGCTTATTGTCAATCATCCGTTCGTGTGTGTGGAAAATGACGACGGATATTTTGCAGGCATTTTCACTCGACGGGAAGTACTGAAGCAACTGAATAAACAGCTGCACAGGCCTAATGGCGGCCGGAAGCTAGGCCGAAAAGAGGCTGAACAATGAGCAGAAAGATAATCGTGTGCAATAACAAGAGCAGCTGGCTTTGGCTGATCAGTTCGGAAGCTGCGTGGCAACTTCCGCAAGTGCAAGCCTTCGAGAAGATATTTACAGCATTTTGCTCGATGAATTTGTGCTTGTCACAATGATCTCTGTTTTGCTAAAGTAAAAAAGAATACAGGTGTAAAGGAGGATATCGCCCATGAAGATGATGGACGCCAATGAAATCATTTCCTTTATTCAAAACAGCAAAAAATCGACACCAGTCAAAGTATACATAAAAGGGGATCTCGAAGGCATCGATTTCGGCTCAAGCGCCAAAACATTTATCACGGGCAACGTCGGCGTCGTGTTTGGCGAATGGCAAGACATTCAAGCGGCAATCGAAGCGAATCAAGACAAAATCGAGGACTATGTCGTCGAGAACGACCGCCGCAACTCGGCCATTCCGCTCCTGGATTTGAAAGGCATCAAGGCGCGCATTGAGCCGGGCGCCATCATCCGCGACCATGTCGAAATCGGCGACAACGCCGTCATTATGATGGGAGCGGTCATCAATATCGGCGCCGTCGTCGGCGAAGGAACGATGATCGACATGAATGCGGTGCTCGGCGGCCGGGCGACGGTCGGGAAAAACTGCCATATCGGCGCCGGCGCGGTGTTGGCAGGCGTGATCGAGCCGCCATCAGCCAAGCCGGTCGTCATTGAAGACGATGTGCTCGTCGGGGCGAATGCCGTTATTTTGGAAGGCGTCACGGTCGGCAAAGGAGCGGTTGTGGCTGCCGGCGCCGTTGTTGTCGAAGACGTGCCGCCGTATACGGTCGTGGCCGGCGTGCCGGCGCGCGTCATTAAGCAGATCGACGAGCAAACGCGGGCGAAAACGGAGATTAAGCAGGAGCTTCGCCAATTATAATCATCATAAAAGCTGTCCCTTCACACGAGGACAGCTTTTTTGCCCATGGAGGAGAGACGATGTCTGCGATCAGCCCATTTGTCGCCATTCGCCGCGACTTGCATCAAATTCCGGAGCTTGGGTTTCAGGAGTTTAAGACGCAGCAATATTTGCTTCGCTATATCCAGTCCCTGCCGCAAGAGCGGCTTCAAGTCCGGACGTGGAAAACGGGGATTTTCGTCAAAGTCAACGGAACATCGCCGCGCAAAACGATCGGCTACCGCGCCGATATGGACGGGCTGCCGATTCGCGAGGAGACCGGCTTGCCGTATCGGTCGAAACATGAAGGGCGCATGCACGCGTGCGGCCACGATGTGCATATGAGCATCGCTCTTGGTGTGCTCACCCATTTTGCTCATCATCCACTGAAAGACGATTTGCTGTTTGTATTCCAGCCGGCCGAGGAAGGACCGGGCGGAGCAAAGCCGATGTTAGAAAGCGACATCATGCGGGAATGGAAGCCGGATATCATCGTCGCCTTGCATATTGCGCCGGAATATCCCGTCGGCACGATTGCAACGAAAGAAGGGTTGCTGTTTGCCAATACGTCGGAGCTGTTTATCGATCTGAAGGGGAAAGGCGGCCACGCGGCGTTTCCGCATTTAGCGAATGACATGGTCGTCGCCGCCTGCGCATTGGTGACGCAGCTGCAGTCGATCGTCGCCCGCAACGTCGATCCGCTCGACAGCGCGGTCATTACGATCGGAAAAATTGCCGGCGGGACGGTGCAGAACGTCATTGCGGAGCACGCCCGGCTCGAAGGAACGATTCGGACGCTGTCGACTGCAGCGATGCAGAAGGTGAAGCGGCGGATTGAAGCGATCGTGCATGGCATTGAAGTCGCGTACGAATGTGAAGCATCCATCGATTACGGTGCCATGTACCATGAAGTGTATAATGATCCGGATCTGACAGCGGAATTTATGAAGTTTGCCAAGGCGCACGGCGGCGTGAATGTGATCCGTTGCAAAGAAGCGATGACTGGCGAAGATTTCGGCTATATGCTGGCGGACATCCCGGGTTTTATGTTTTGGCTTGGCGTCGCCTCACCATATGGGCTGCACCATGCAAAACTGGCTCCGAACGAGGAAGCGATCGACCGCGCCATCGCGTTTTTAATCGACTATTTTTCATGGAAAGGAAACGCAGAATGAAGTATAGTTCCGCCTCTAGCAACACACATTAATGAGTGTGAGGAGGTGGATTGTGATGGCGAAAATTGGTGTTGAGCCATCGTTGACGGACGTACAGGAAGCGTTGAAAGAGCGAGGATATGACGTTGTGCCGCTCCGAGGGGAGCAAGACGCAAGAGGCTGCGACTGCTGCGTCATTACCGGCCTGGACGCCAATATCGCCGGCATTCACAACATCGTGACGTCCGGTCCGGTCATTGAAGCGAGCGGGCTCACCGCAGAAGAGATTTGCCAAAAAGTCGAAGAAAAACTTCGCTGATGACGAACGTTCGGGCTGTGTGCGCTGCAGCCCGCTTTTGGGCGAAATGGCAAAATCGCATAGCGTAAAGGAATGGTGGAAAAGGAACGAAGAACGTTTTCGTTCCTTTTTCTTTTTTGCTAAAATAAGGGGAGAAACAATGCTTGATCAACGATGGAGGAGTGTCAATGAAAAAGAAACAGTTTGCCGTCATCGGCCTCGGGCGCTTTGGCGGCAGCATCTGCCGGACGCTGAGCGAACAAGGGATGGAAGTATTGGCCATCGATATTGATGAAGACCGGGTAAACGAATTTGCGTCGATCGCTTCGCACGCCGTCGTCGGCGACACGACCGATGAAAACGTGCTGAAAAGTTTAGGCATCCGCAACTTCGACCATGTCATTGTCGCGATCGGCGACAACATCCAGGCGAGCATTTTGACGACCCTGATTTTAAAAGAGCTCGGCGTCAACCATATTACGGTCAAGGCAACGAACGATTACCATGAGAAAGTGCTGAAAAAAATCGGCGCTGACCAAATCGTGCATCCAGAACGGGACATGGGCGAGCGGATCGCCCACAACTTGATTTCCAACAACGTCCTAGATTATCTGGAGCTGTCGGACAAATACAGCATTGTCGAAATCGTGGCAAGCGAGCGGCTTGACGGCCATTCGCTTTTGGAGCTTGACATCCGCGCCCGCTATGGCATCAACATCGTCGCCATCAAGCGTGGAACAAGCGTCATCGTCTCCCCGCTCGCCTCGGAAATCATCCGCAAAGGCGACGTGTTGGTCGTCATCGGCGCTGACAGCGACATTGACCGGTTTGAGGAAAAAGTGGTCGGTTGACGGCTGGCAGGCGGCCTGTGCATGATGATGACGGAAAAAGGGCATCCTTTTACAAGGACGCCCTTTTTTCTTTAGATTTCCATGATGATCGGCAAAATCATTGGCCGCCGTTTCGTCCGCTCGTACAAGAACGGAGCGAGCGTTTCCGTAATTTCGTTTTTGATCTCCGACCATTGGTTCGTTTTCCGTTCCAGCACTTTTTCGAGATGCTTGGAGATCAACACTTGCGCTTCGCTGATTAAGTCACCTGACTCACGCATATAGACGAAGCCGCGAGAAATAATGTCCGGGCCGGCGGCGATTTTGAACTCTTTCATGTTGATGCTGACGACGACAATCACGAGCCCTTCCTCAGACAAAATGCGGCGGTCGCGCAAGACGATGTTGCCGATGTCGCCGACACCGCTGCCGTCGATGTAGACGGAGCCGGACGGGATCTTGCCGACGATGCGCGCTTCTTTGTCGCTGATGCCAAGCACTTCGCCGTTGTCCATAATAAAGCAGTTTTCCTCCGGCACGCCGCAGTCGATGGCGAGCTTGGCGTGCATTTTTTGCATGCGGTATTCGCCGTGGATCGGCATGAAATATTTCGGCTTCATCAGCCGGATCATCAATTTTTGTTCTTCCTGCCCACCGTGGCCGGACGTATGGATGTCGTTGAGCGGGCCATGGATGACTTCTGCGCCGGCGCGGTACAGCATGTTGATTGTCCGGTTGACGCTCACCGTGTTGCCCGGAATCGGCGATGAGGAAAAGACGACCGTGTCGCCCGGGATGATTTGAATTTGCCGGTGCGTGCCGTTGGCGATGCGCGACAAGGCGGCCATCGGCTCCCCTTGGCTGCCGGTGCATAAAATCGTCACCCGGTTGGCCGGCAGGCGGTTGATTTCGTTCGCGTCGACGAACGTGCCTTTCGGACATTTGATATAGCCGAGGTCTTGTCCGATCTCAATCGCCGCTTCCATGCTTCGACCGAAGACAGCGATTTTTCGGTTGTTGGCGACGGCTGCTTCCGTCACCTGTTGGAGACGGTGGATGTTTGATGCAAATGTGGCGAAAATGATGCGTCCTTCCACCTTGCGGAAAATGTCGTGAATGCTTTCACCGACGCGCCGCTCCGACATCGTAAAATGCGGGATCTCGCTGTTCGTGCTGTCCGACAGCAGGCAAAGAACTCCTTCTTTCCCAATTTCGGCCATTTTTGTCAAATTGGCCGGCTCGCCGACCGGCGTAAAGTCGAATTTAAAATCCCCAGTGTGAACGATTTGCCCGACTGGCGTTTTCACAACAATACCGTAGCTGTCCGGAATGCTGTGTGTCGTCCGGAAAAAGGTGACGGCCGTTTTTTGAAAGCGGATGACATCGTCTTCGCGAATCTCAATGAGTTTCGCTTGGCGCAACAATCCATGTTCCTCAAGCTTATTGCGAATCAGCCCAAGCGCTAATTTGCCGCCGTAAATCGGGATGTTCACCTGCCGGAGCAAATACGGAATGCCGCCGATATGGTCTTCGTGCCCGTGGGTGATGAACAGTCCTTTCACTTTGTCCGCGTGCTTCACTAAATAGGAGTAGTCTGGAATGACATA
The DNA here is from genome assembly GCF_000498995.1 of Geobacillus thermopakistaniensis. NCBI lineage: Bacteria > Bacillati > Bacillota > Bacilli > Caryophanales > Anoxybacillaceae > Geobacillus > Geobacillus thermopakistaniensis. Next base: position 76,036 of record NZ_AYSF01000052.1, on the reverse strand, counting down.
GTCGATCCCGAGCAGCTCATCTTCCGGAAACTTAATGCCTGCGTCAATGACAATGATTTCGTCTTGGAATTGTACGCCGTATGTATTTTTTCCAATTTCACCCAGTCCGCCGAGGGCAAAAACGCCAACTTGCTGATCTGTCAACAGCTTCATGATGAAATCTCCAATACTTGAAAGTTCGGGCTTTTCTTTTCGTATTCTAGATGCGCTCCCTCTAACGGCTGAATATACTCAATATTGATCGGACGGCCTTCGAGTTTTCGGCGTACATCCCGCTCTGATTCTGCTTCGATGTAGAGTGTTTTCGTTTTTTCTCTCACGGGCGCCTCGTCTGCGTTTTCTTGGTAAAACACTTTGAAAATCATCGTGAAATCTCTCCTTATCGTACAATGGTTGCTCTATCTATTATATAAGAATGTAACTTTCTTTTCATGTATTTTGTTGCCAAAAGCAAAAAACAGGCGTGAGATGTGCCGACGATATGCATCATCTTTGACGAATGTTGCCCGCTTTATTCGCCAAAGTGGGAAAGAAGCCCTTCGAATGGAAGGGCTGTTGTTGTAACGGTCAGGCGATCAATTTTTTCCGGAGCAGGTCTTTCCACTGTTGAAGCAGCTTTTTTTTCAGCTTTTTCAACATGTTTCATCACTCCTTACCTTTTATTGTACTCATTTTGCGGCGAAAGTAAATGTTCTATTATATATGATATGTAGGCGGAGGTTTGTTTTTCATGGGTAAAAATGGAACAGATCGTGCCTCTTGGTTGACATTCCGGGCGTTTTTCAGTACGGTAGACAATGAACAATTTTTTAACAAGGGGAAGTGAACGTGGGCAGAAAAATCGTCTTTTTCGACATCGACGGCACGCTTCTTGATGAGCAAAAGCAGCTGCCGCTGTCAACGATCGAAGCGGTTCGCCGCCTGAAGCAGTCGGGCGTTTATGTCGCCATCGCCACCGGACGCGCTCCGTTTATGTTTGAGCATGTGCGCAAACAGCTTGGCATCGATTCGTTCGTCAGCTTCAACGGTCAGTACGTCGTTTTTGAAGGGAACGTGTTATACAAGCAGCCGCTCCGGCGCGAGAAAGTCAGGGCGCTGACAGAGGAAGCCCACAAAAACGGCCATCCGCTCGTCTTTATGGATGCGGAGAAAATGAGAGCGAGCATCGGCGACCATCCGCACATCCACGTCAGCATGGCGAGTCTAAAATTCGCCCACCCGCCTGTCGACCCTCTTTATTATGAGAACAAAGACATTTATCAAGCGCTTCTGTTTTGCCGCGCCGAGGAAGAAGAACCGTATGTGCGCAACTATCCCGAATTTCGCTTCGTCCGTTGGCATGACGTCTCGACGGATGTGCTGCCGGCAGGGGGCTCGAAGGCGGAAGGCATCCGCATGATGATCGAAAAGCTCGGGATCGATAAGAAGGATGTGTACGCGTTCGGCGACGGATTGAATGACATTGAAATGCTCTCGTTCGTCGGAACCGGGGTGGCGATGGGCAACGCCCATGAGGAAGTGAAAAGGGTCGCCGACTTCGTTACGAAACCGGTCGATAAGGAAGGCATTTGGTACGGATTGAAACAGCTGCAGCTCATCCGATAAAAAGCGGCCTTGGCCTTTTCGGCGAGGCCGCTCGCCATTGACAGCGGGCTTTTTAGCGCCCGATTGGAATCGCCCCGTCCGGCACTTGAAACGGGTCATCGGGGTTGATGCGGTCATAGAACATAATGCCGTTTAAATGATCGATTTCATGTTGGAAGACGATGGCCGGCAGCCCTTTCAAGCGCAGTGTGACTTCTTCGCCGTCGATCGTCGTCCCAGTGACCGTGATGCGGGCATAGCGCGGCACATACCCTGGCACGTCGCGGTCGACCGACAGGCAGCCTTCCCCGGTCGTCAAGTAACATTGCTGGACGGAATGGCTGACGATTTTCGGATTGAACAAGGCGTAGCTGTACAGCGTCCCGTTTTCATCGGTGACATGGACGGCGATCATCCGCTTTGAGACGTTGATTTGCGGGGCGGCAAGGCCAATGCCGGGCCGCAGGCCGTATTTAGCTGCCAGCTCCGGGTCTTGGCTCATTTTCACGTAGTCAAGCAAGCTTTGCAAAATGCGCTTATCTTCCTCTGAAGGCGGCAACGGAACGGGTTCGGCGATTTTCCGCAATGTCGGGTGCCCCTCTTTGATGATGTCCTTCATCGTGATCATTCGCTTCGTTCACTCCCTACGTTTGGCATCGCTGTCTATCGTTTAGTCTAACAAAATGAGCATCGATCGTAAATAAAAACGCAACCGCACGAATATATTATTCGAGTATAAGGAAAACAATAAGACAAATTCGAGAAAACGTTTTCATTATCTTGTCAAGCCACTGTGTGTTTTATATTTTGTGAAAATATAATACAGAACTCATACAGATGGTGAGGAATGTAATATAACAGTTTGTGGGCGGAATATTGCCAATTCCAATTTCACCCAAAAAATAAAGCAAAAAAACATGAGAAATCAAAGTCGTTGACGGTTGATCCAAGAACGTGTAAACTAAAACTTGCAAATGCATATTGTACTAATTCAGTCTTGAAAAATAGTGAAACAGATTTCGGCGCCTTTGTTGCTTGTGTTGGCGCCGGATGGCGGCCGTTTTTTATTTCTCTTTCATTTTGGGTACATTAATAGTATATGGGCGAATGTATTCTCATTTCTAAAATTTCTAATGAAAGGCAGAGGTGAATAACATGGGTGTGAAAACCTCCCAGTTTCGATTTGCGGAGCAGCTCGAGAAAGTAGCCGAGCAGTTCCCGACGTTTCAAATTTTGAATGAAGAAGGCGAAATCGTCAACGAAGAGGCGATGCCGGAGTTAAGCGATGAGCAGCTGAAAGAGCTGATGCGCCGCATGGTGTATACGCGCATACTCGACCAGCGCTCCATTTCGTTGAACCGCCAAGGCCGACTCGGGTTTTACGCGCCGACCGCCGGGCAAGAAGCGAGCCAAATCGCCAGCCATTTTGCGCTTGAGAAAGAAGATTTCATTTTGCCGGGATATCGCGACGTTCCGCAAATCATTTGGCACGGGCTTCCGCTTTATCAAGCGTTTTTGTTCTCGCGCGGCCACTTTCATGGCAACCAAATTCCTGAAGGCGTCAACGTCTTGCCGCCGCAAATCATCATCGGCGCCCAATACATTCAAGCGGCCGGCGTGGCGCTCGGCTTGAAAATGCGGGGCAAAAAGGCGGTGGCCATTACATATACCGGCGATGGGGGCACATCGCAAGGCGACTTTTATGAAGGGATCAACTTCGCGGGGGCGTTTAAGGCACCGGCCATCTTTGTTGTGCAAAACAACCGCTTTGCCATCTCGACGCCAGTGGAGAAGCAAACGATCGCCAAAACATTGGCGCAAAAAGCGGTCGCTGCCGGCATTCCGGGCATTCAAGTCGACGGCATGGATCCGCTTGCGGTCTACGCCGCGGTGAAAGCAGCCCGCGAACGCGCCATTAACGGCGAAGGGCCGACGCTCATCGAAACGCTTTGCTTCCGCTACGGTCCGCACACGATGTCCGGCGACGATCCGACGCGCTATCGTTCGAAAGAACTCGAAAACGAATGGGCGAAAAAAGACCCGCTTGTCCGCTTCCGCAAGTTTTTAGAAGCGAAAGGTTTATGGAGCGAAGAGGAAGAAAACCGCGTCATCGAGCAGGCGAAAGAGGACATCAAGGAAGCGATCAAAAAAGCGGACGAAACGCCGAAACAAAAAGTGACCGACTTAATCAGCATCATGTTCGAAGAGCTGCCGGCGAACTTAAAAGAGCAGTATGAAATTTATAAAGAGAAGGAGTCGAAGTAAGCCATGGCGCAAATGACAATGGTTCAAGCGATCACCGATGCGCTGCGCATCGAGATGAGAAACGATCCGAACGTGCTGGTGTTTGGCGAAGACGTTGGGGTCAACGGCGGCGTATTCCGGGTGACCGAAGGGCTGCAAGCTGAGTTTGGCGAAGAACGTGTGTTTGATACGCCGCTGGCCGAATCGGGGATCGGCGGTTTGGCGATCGGCTTGGCCTTGCAAGGGTTTCGCCCAGTGCCGGAAATTCAGTTTTTCGGGTTCGTCTATGAGGCGATGGATGCGATTTGCGGACAAATGGCGCGCATCCGCTACCGCACTGGCGGCCGCTACCATGTTCCGATTACGATTCGTTCGCCGTTTGGCGGCGGCGTCCATACGCCAGAATTGCACTCAGACAGCTTAGANGATTACGTACGGTGACTGGAGTTCAGACGTGTGCTCTTCCGATCTAGGCCGTTTGATACGCCGCTGGCCGAATCGGGGATCGGCGGTTTGGCGATCGGCTTGGCCTTGCAAGGGTTTCGCCCAGTGCCGGAAATTCAGTTTTTCGGGTTCGTCTATGAGGCGATGGATGCGATTTGCGGACAAATGGCGCGCATCCGCTACCGCACTGGCGGCCGCTACCATGTTCCGATTACGATTCGTTCGCCGTTTGGCGGCGGCGTCCATACGCCAGAATTGCACTCAGACAGCTTAGAAGGACTCGTCGCCCAACAGCCGGGCTTGAAAGTCGTCATCCCGTCGACGCCGTATGATGCGAAAGGATTGCTCATCTCGGCGATCCGCGACAACGACCCGGTTATTTTCCTTGAGCATTTGAAACTGTACCGTTCGTTCCGACAAGAGGTGCCCGAAGGAGAGTACACAATTCCGATCGGCAAAGCAGACATTAAGCGTGAAGGGAAAGACATTACGATTATCGCGTACGGGGCCATGGTGCATGAATCGTTAAAGGCGGCGGCAGAATTAGAGAAAGAAGGCATTTCTGCCGAAGTCGTCGACTTGCGCACCGTGCAGCCGCTCGATATTGAGACGATCATTGGTTCGGTCGAAAAAACGGGCCGCGCCATCGTCGTTCAAGAAGCGCAACGGCAAGCCGGCATCGCCGCCAACGTCGTTGCTGAAATTAACGAGCGCGCGATTTTAAGCCTTGAGGCGCCTGTATTGCGCGTCGCCGCGCCGGATACCGTCTATCCGTTCGCTCAAGCAGAATCGGTGTGGCTGCCGAACTTTAAAGACGTGATCGAGACGGCGAAAAAAGTGATCAACTTCTAATGTGGACAAGTCCGGGGGAGCGAAGCGCCTTCCCCCGCTCATTTTCGGCAAACGATAGGAGGTCGACCTACAGTGGCATTTGAATTTAAGCTGCCGGACATTGGCGAAGGCATTCACGAAGGCGAGATCGTCAAATGGTTCGTCAAGCCGGGCGATGAAGTGAACGAAGACGACGTGTTGTGCGAAGTGCAAAACGACAAAGCGGTCGTCGAGATCCCATCTCCTGTCAAGGGGAAAGTGCTTGAGATTCTCGTCCCGGAAGGAACGGTGGCGACGGTCGGGCAAACGCTCATTACGCTCGATGCGCCGGGCTATGAAAACATGACGTTTAAAGGACAAGAACACGAAGAAGTGAAAAAAGAGGAAAAAGCGGAAACGGTGTCGAAAAAGGAAATGGTTGAGACCGCTGCTCCGAGCGCACCGGCGGCCGAAGCGGAAGCCGACCCGAACCGCCGCGTCATCGCGATGCCGTCTGTGCGCAAATATGCGCGTGAAAAAGGCGTCGATATCCGCCTCGTCCAAGGCACGGGGAAAAACGGCCGCATTTTGAAAGAAGATATTGATGCCTTCCTCGCCGGCGGCGCGAAAGCCGCGGCTGAGCCGACGCCGCAAGCGGCGGAAGAGAAGGCAGCGCCGCAAGCGCCAGCGGCGAAACCGGTTGTGCCGGAAGGCGAATTCCCGGAAACGCGCGAGAAAATGAGCGGCATCCGTCGGGCGATCGCCAAGGCCATGGTGCATTCGAAACATACGGCCCCGCACGTGACGCTGATGGACGAAGCCGATGTGACGAAGCTTGTTGCTCACCGAAAAAAATTCAAGGCCATTGCCGCGGAAAAAGGCATCAAGCTGACGTTCTTGCCGTATGTCGTCAAAGCGCTTGTTTCCGCGCTGCGTGAATATCCGGTGCTGAATACGTCGATCGACGATGCGACGGAGGAAATTATTCATAAGCATTACTACAACATCGGCATCGCCGCTGATACGGATCGAGGGTTGCTCGTGCCGGTCATTAAACATGCCGACCGGAAGCCGATTTTCGCGCTGGCGAAGGAAATCAACGAACTCGCTGAAAAAGCGCGCGAAGGCAAACTGATGCCAAACGAAATGAAAGGCGCATCGTGCACGATCACGAACATCGGCTCAGCCGGCGGGCAATGGTTTACGCCGGTCATCAACCATCCGGAAGTGGCGATTCTTGGCATCGGCCGCATTGCCGAAAAACCGATCGTCCGCGACGGTGAAATTGTCGCTGCTCCGGTCTTGGCGCTCTCGTTGAGCTTTGACCATCGGATGATCGACGGAGCGACGGCGCAAAAAGCGCTCAACCATATCAAGCAGCTGTTAAGCGATCCAGAATTATTATTAATGGAGGCGTAAAACGATGGTAGTTGGCGATTTTGCAATTGAAACAGAAACGCTCGTCGTTGGCGCCGGCCCTGGCGGCTATGTCGCCGCCATCCGCGCCGCACAGCTCGGCCAAAAAGTGACGATTGTGGAAAAAGGAAATTTGGGCGGCGTCTGCTTAAACGTCGGTTGCATCCCGTCCAAGGCGCTTATCTCGGCAAGCCATCGCTACGAGCAGGCGAAGCATTCCGAAGAGATGGGCATCAAGGCGGAAAACGTCACGGTTGATTTCTCGAAAGTGCAAGAATGGAAAGCGAGCATCGTCAAAAAATTGACGGGCGGCGTCGAAGGACTTCTCAAAGGCAACAAAGTCGACATCGTCAAGGGGGAAGCGTACTTCGTCGACGCCAATACGGTGCGCGTGGTCAACGGCGATAGCGCGCAGACGTATACGTTTAAAAACGCGATTCTGGCCACCGGTTCGCGTCCGATCGAGCTGCCGAACTTCAAGTTTTCCGGCCGCATTCTCGACTCGACCGGTGCGCTCAACCTCGGGGAAATCCCGAAATCGCTCGTTGTCATCGGCGGCGGCTACATCGGCATCGAACTCGGTACGGCTTACGCCAATTTTGGTGCGAAAGTGACGATTCTTGAAGGGGCCGGTGAGATTTTATCCGGCTTTGAAAAGCAAATGGTGTCCATCATTAAGCGCCGTCTGAAGAACAAAGGGGTCGAAGTTGTGACGAATGCGCTCGCAAAAGGAGCCGAAGAGCGTGCAGACGGCGTGACGGTCACGTATGAGGCGAACGGCGAAACGAAAACGATCGACGCCGACTATGTGTTGGTGACGGTCGGCCGCCGACCGAATACAGATGAACTTGGTCTTGAACAAATCGGCATCAAAATGACGAACCGCGGCTTGATTGAAGTGGACCAACAATGCCGGACAAGCGTGCCGAACATTTTCGCCATCGGCGACATCGTTCCAGGCCCGGCGCTTGCTCATAAAGCGTCGTATGAAGGGAAAGTGGCGGCGGAAGCCATCGCCGGCCATCCGTCGGTAGTGGATTACATCGCCATTCCGGCTGTGGTCTTCTCCGATCCGGAATGCGCCTCGGTCGGCTACTTTGAACAACAGGCGAAAGAGGAAGGCATCGACGTCATTACGGCGAAATTCCCGTTTGCCGCCAACGGCCGCGCTCTGTCACTCAACGATACGGACGGTTTCCTGAAGCTTGTCGTCCGCAAAGAAGACGGCGTTGTGATTGGAGCGCAAATCATCGGCCCGAACGCCTCGGATATGATCGCCGAGCTTGGGCTGGCCATTGAAGCCGGCATGACGGCGGAAGATATCGCGTTGACGATTCATGCCCACCCGACGCTTGGCGAAATCGCCATGGAAGCGGCGGAAGTGGCGCTTGGCACGCCGATTCATATCATTGCGAAGTAACGGAAAACGAAGGTGCCCCAAACACAGCGGGGCACCTTTTTCCTGCGGTGCAATAAGCAGGGAACATCATCCAGAAGCAAGATGATTGGCAGAAAAGAAATGAATCTGCGGCGACAGCTGTATGTTCGCCTGTTGCTGCGCCCGGTCGACAGTCTTTTGTCCAAAGGAGCGGCCTGGTCCATTTCTTGTCCAATTTCCCATACTATTTTCCGCTCTCGCTTCATATCGTTATGGTAAAGAACAAGCGGGAGATGGAGTTGAAATGAAAGCTTACGTTGCATTTTTGATGCAGATGATGATTTGGAGCAGTTTCTCATTGATCGAGTGGCTGTCAGGAAGAGACCGCCTGTTTTTCCGCGGGCTGATGCTGTGCATCTTTATGTACATCGCGTTTTTGCTGGCCCGCCAGCTCGGCTTGGCGACGCGCAAGGCGGCGCTGACGACGATTGGGACGGCGGCGGTGTACTTTGCCGGTCAGCATGTCATTTGGCAGGCCGTTCAATAAAAAACAGCGGTCGAATGCCCGCTGTTTACGCGCTGCCAAACACCATTGTCCGGCCGCTGAACAAGTGCAGTTCACCGCCGAGCGTTTTCGCCAGCCATTTGCTGAATTCATTGGCCTTCCCTTTATCCCCATGCGTCGCCCCCGGCGGCAGTGCGATGTCAATGAATGTCTCTTCTCCAGCTGTTCGCACGGAAATCGCCATCCCTTTGTACAAGCGGCCGTCGCCTTGCAAGTAGAGAACGGATTCGTGTATGCGGACCGTATACGGGAAAGCGGCCTGTTCGTACGCCCAACCAAGCTGTTCCCCTGTCTTTTTGAGCGCCATCTGGTAGCGCTCGAGCAGCTGTTTGACGTCCTCGATGGTCATCGTTTTCCCCGCAGGCAGCTTTAGATCGGTGTTCATCATTCCTTCCCCTCCCACCATTTCCATTGCGTCTTTATCCTTATTGTACCATATGTTGGCGGACAATAAATGGAAAAAGGGCGTTTTCAAAAAAGTTCTTTTTTATTAAATGTGATATACAAATTAGGATTGACAATTGAAATGTGATATATTATTATGAAATCAACAAGCGAATTTATCATCACAAAGGGGTTTTGGGGATGGGCACGATCGTATGTCAAACGTGTGATGCGACGATTGCGTATTTCGAAGATGAAAAAGTGACGACGCTTTATGGGAAATGTGATTGCTGCGAGCATGACAATGAGGGCGGAGAAAAAGAATAAAACGGTCAAACCGATGGGGGAAAGGAACGGATAGAGGCGCGCATGTCGACAAGTCACATGCGCGCCGTTTATTTTTGGCAAACAAGCACAAGCCAGGCAAACCGGCTTGTGCGGTCAGCGGATCGGTTTATATTCCTTAATGACACGCAACGTCTGCAGCGTGTCGTCTTCCGGCCCTTGGACAGGGAGGCCGGCAGCCAAGTTCGTCTCAATATACTTCAAGTTTTCTTCCGTGATGATTTCGCCTGGAATAAAAATTGGAATGCCAGGCGGATACACCATCACAAATTCGGCGATGATTCGGCCGGCCGATTCGTGAAACGGCACGACTTCCGTTTCGGCGTAAAACGCATCGCGCGGCGTCAAGGCGAGCGCCGGGATGTCCGGAAGGAGCACTTTCGGCTTGATCCCTTTCTCTGCCTGATGGCTGAACTGCTTCGACAAGCGGCGGAGCGCTTCAACGAGCAGGCTCGCCTCCCGTTCGGTATCGCCCGGGGTGATGATGCACAAAATGTTGTATAAATCGGAAAGCTCGACTTCAATGTTGTACGTTTCGCGCAGCCACCGTTCGACGTCATGGCCGGTCAGCCCGAGCTCTTTAACCGAAATGATGAGCTTTGTCGGATCGTAGTCGTACGTTGCTTCCGTGCCTAAAATCTCTTCGCCGACGCAGTACAAATATGGAATCTCGTTGATTTGCCGGCGCGTCCAGTCGGCGAGTCGAATGGCTTTGTCGATGAGTTCACGCCCTTTCGTCGCCAACTGTTTGCGGGCGACATCAAGCGAAGCGAGCAACAAGTACGACGTTGAAGTCGTCGTCAGCATGCTTAAAATCGCCTGCACGTGTTTCGCGGAGACGAGTCCTTCGCGCACATTCAAAATCGAGCTTTGCGTCAGCGATCCGCCGAGCTTATGGACGCTTGTCGCCGCCATATCGGCGCCCGCTTGCATCGCTGAGAGCGGCAAGTCCTCATGAAAATGAATGTGCACGCCGTGCGCTTCGTCGACAAGCACCGGAACGTTGTACGAGTGGGCGATATCGACGATTTTTTTCAAATCGCCGGCAATGCCAAAGTACGTCGGGTTGATGACGAGCACCCCTTTGGCGTCCGGGTGCTGGCGGAGCGCTTTTTCCACTGCTTGCGGCGTAATGCCATGGGAAATGCCAAGCTCTTTGTCGATTTCGGGATGAATGAAAATGGGCGTCGCTCCAGAAAAGACAATGGCCGACATGACCGATTTATGGACGTTGCGCGGCACGATGATTTTATCGCCCGGCCCGGCGACCGACATGACCATCGTCATGATGGCGCCGCTCGTTCCTTGCACGGAAAAAAACGTATAATCGGCGCCGAACGCTTCGGCAGCGAGCTCCTGCGCCCGTTTGATCATCCCTTTTGGATGGTGCAAGTCATCGAGCGGGCTGATGTTGATTAAATCAATCGCCAAGGCGTTGTCTCCGATGAAAGCGCGAAACTCCGGATCCATGCCGGCCCCTTTTTTATGGCCGGGAATGTGAAATTGAACCGGATTTTTTTTCATATGCTCCAACAAACCGGTAAACAATGGTGTCTCGAGTTGCGACAATGGTTTTTCACACCTCTTTATCTCGAGGATAAAACAAGTGCATTATAGCATGGATTTTTCCGTTTGCAAAGAAGAAATGAATGGACGCTGAAAAAGGAAAACAGCGGTTCAAGAGAGAAATAAAAGAAAGACAAAACAAAAAGGGGGCGTTATCGAAATGAAATGGAGAACGAGGGTGACAGAGCTGCTCGGCATTACATATCCGATCATTCAAGGGGGACTCGCTTACTTGGCGTACGCTGATTTGGCCGCAGCGGTCTCGAACGCCGGTGGGCTCGGACAAATTACGGCGATGTCGCTCGATGGACCGGAGCAACTGCGCGAGGAAATCCGCAAGGTGAAGGAAAAAACCGATCGGCCGTTCGGCGTCAATTTCGCCATTGGCCAGCACGGCCGCCCGTTTGCTCATATGCTTGAAGCAGCGCTTGATGAGGGGGTGCCGGTCGTTTCGGTCACCGGCGGCAATCCAGCGCCGTTTTTTGAACAATTGAAAGGAACGAACGTGAAAAAGCTCGTGCTCGTTGCCGCCGTCCGCCAGGCAGTGAAAGCAGAGGAGCTCGGTGCTGATGCGGTGATGGTCGTCGGTCAGGAAGGGGGCGGGCATCTCGGCAAATACGATACTGGCACGTTCGTCCTTATTCCGAAAGTCGTTGACTCCGTATCGATTCCGGTCATCGCCTCGGGCGGCATCGCCGATGGACGCGGGTTGATGGCGGCATTGGCGCTTGGAGCGGAAGGGATTGAGATGGGAACGCGGTTTATCGCCACGAAAGAATGCGTTCATGCTCATCCCGCATATAAAGAAATGATTCTCAACGCCACCGAAAACGATACGGTCATCATTAAACGGTCGCTCGGGGCGCCAGGGCGGGTGCTGGCCAACGCCTGGGCGGAAAAAATATTGGAAATCGAGCGCCAAGGCGGTACGTATGATGATTTAAAAGAATATATTAGCGGAGAAGCGAACCGGCGCTTCATTTACGAAGGAAAGGTGGACGAAGGATTCGCTTGGGCCGGGCAGGCGATCGGGCTCATTCACGACGTTCCGTCCGTCGCTGAGTTGTTTGCCCGCATGATTGAAGAGGCGGAACAAATTCGGCGCCGTTGGGCAAACTAACGGTGGAGGTGGAACAATGGGTTATTCCTATCCATTTTCCTACGACTGGTCAACACAAGAAATCATTGATGGTCATAGTTCCCCTTGGATTATCGCTGTGGTATAATTCGAGCCACAACGGAAGCGCGGTAGGTAAACGCACAAATTAGTTGCATACACCCCTTTTTCCACATAATATAATATAAAACAAAATGAAGCAGCACATTCGTGACGGGCGCCGGAAGTTTAGCGGATGATAGGGAAAGGGGTGCGGACGAATATGAAAAAAACCGCCAATTCGCTGAAGCGACCAGATGGAGACAAACGCATGGCGGTGTTGCGGCTCGAACTCGATTACGAATTAGCGACGCTGTACGAGGCCATGATGGAAAACGATGAAGAAAAGAAAAAAGAGTGCAAACGGCGGCTTGAAAAGCTGCGCCAAGAACTGATGCGCCTTCAAGTATGATTCTGATTCAAGGCGAACCATCTTTCCGGTTCGTTTTTTTCTTGAGCGGTGTCCGCCCCCGTTCCGGTTGCGATCTATACATAACCGAAGGCAGGAGGAATCAATATGGCAGAAAAATGGGAAGAAATCGACCGATACGCCCGGCAATGGATCGACGAAGCAGGAAAGCGCATCCGCGCCTCGTTTGCAAAACAGCTGACGGTGGAAGCGAAAGAGAACCCGAACGACTTAGTGACGAACGTTGACCGCGCCATTGAGCAATTTTTCGCCGAGCACATCCGCCGCCAGTTCCCTAGCCACCGCCTGTTGGGGGAAGAAGGATTTGGCGACCGGATCGATGCCTTGGACGGCGTTGTTTGGGTGATTGACCCGATCGACGGCACGATGAATTTCGTTCATCAGCGGCGCCATTTTGCTGTATCGATCGGCATTTTTGAAGATGGCATCGGACAGCTCGGCTACGTGTATGACGTCGTGTTTGACGAACTGTATGCGGCGCAAAAAGGGCGAGGGGTGTTTTTGAACGGGGAGCCGCTTGGCCTCCTGCAGCCCGCGCCAGTGACGGAGTCGATCATTGCCATCAACGGGACATGGCTCATGGAAAACAAGCGCCTCGACCATCGCCCGCTCATGAGGCTGGCGAAAGAGGCGCGCGGCACGCGCTCGTATGGTTCAGCGGCGCTTGAGCTCGCGTATGTTGCCGCCGGCCGTTTGGACGCCTACATTTCGCCGCGCCTGTCGCCGTGGGATTTCGCCGGCGGGATGATTTTGATTGAAGAAGCGGGCGGAATGGTGACGACCCTTGACGGGAAGCCGCTGGATCTGCTTGGCCGCAATTCGGTGCTTGCTGCGAAACCTGGGGTGCACGAAGAAATTTTGCGGCGCTATCTTCACGATTGATGGGGCGCGAAATCGCGAAAACGGGACAAGCATCCAGCTTGTCCCGTTTTTCAACGCGTCCGTTTTTTATGGGCGAACCCGGCGCCCATGGCGGCGATAAAGATGAGCGTGGAAGCGGCGATGCCGATCAAACTTTGCTCGGCGATGAAGACGCCGATCGCCATGATGGCGGCGACGGCAAGAATGGCGAGCAACAGAGGTACAGGCTCGATCCGTTTCATTGGGTTGACTCCTTTCTGGCAAAGTGGGCGTCTTTTTCTAGTGTACCGGAAAACATGCCGATTTTCTATCGGTTGTGATATAATAGACAAGCAGTTTGCCGAACAGGAGTGACCGACATTGACGAACAAACGAATCGATCTTCGCAATATCGCGATCATCGCTCACGTCGACCATGGGAAAACGACGCTCGTTGACCAGCTGCTTCGGCAGTCAGGGACGTTCCGCGAAAACGAACAAGTCGCGGAGCGGGCGCTTGACCGCAACGATTTGGAGCGGGAGCGCGGCATTACGATTTTGGCAAAAAACACTGCTGTCTTGTATAAAGGAACGCGCATCAACATTTTGGATACGCCGGGACACGCTGATTTCGGAGGGGAAGTGGAGCGGATCATGCGCCTTGTCGACGGCGTCTTGCTTGTCGTCGATGCGTATGAAGGCTGCATGCCGCAGACGCGGTTTGTGCTGAAAAAGGCGCTTGAGCAGCAGCTTGTGCCGATCGTCGTCGTCAACAAAATCGACCGCGAATTTGCTCGGCCGGCGGAAGTCGTTGATGAGGTGCTCGACCTGTTTATCGAACTTGGTGCTTCTGAGGAGCAGCTCGAGTTTCCAGTCGTGTACACATCAGCGCTGCGCGGGACGGCAAGCCTCGATCCGGATCGCCAGGACGGTGACATGACCGCCTTGTTTGAGACGATCATCGAGCATATTCCGGCGCCGGCGGACAACCGCAGCGAACCGTTGCAGTTTCAAGTGGCGCTGCTCGACTATAATGAATATGTCGGACGCATCGGCATCGGCCGCATTTTCCGCGGCACGATGAAAACAGGCCAGCAAGTCGCTCTCTTAAAGCGCGACGGTGCCGTCAAGATGTTTCGTGTCACGAAGCTGTTTGGTTTTATTGGGTTGAAGCGGATTGAGATTGAAGAAGCGCACGCTGGCGACATCGTCGCGGTCGCCGGGATGGAGGACATCAATGTCGGTGAAACGGTTTGCCCGCCCGATCATCAAGAGCCGCTGCCGCCGCTTCGCATCGATGAGCCGACGTTGAAAATGACGTTTCTCGTCAACAACAGCCCGTTTGCGGGGCGCGAAGGCAAATACGTGACGGCGAGAAAGCTGGAGGAGCGGCTTCGCACCCAGCTGGAGACGGATGTCAGTCTGCGCGTTGAGCCGACCGAGTCGCCGGATGCGTGGATTGTCTCCGGCCGCGGGGAGCTTCATTTGGCGATTTTGATTGAAAGCATGCGCCGCGAAGGATACGAACTGCAAGTATCGAAGCCGGAAGTCATTCTAAAAGAGATTGACGGTGTCACGTGCGAGCCGATCGAGCGGGTCGTCATTGACATCCCGGAGGAATATACGGGAGCGATCATGGAGTCGCTCGGCAGCCGCAAGGGCGAGCTCGTCGATATGGTGCACGGCGACAACGGGCAGGTGCGTCTCGTCTTCCTTGTGCCGTCGCGTGGCTTGATCGGCTATCGGAGTGAATTTATGTCGTTGACGCGCGGATATGGAATTTTAAACCATTCGTTTGACCATTATGCCCCCGTGCAGCCTGGCGCCATCGGCGGCCGCCGCCAAGGGGTGCTCGTCTCGATGGAAACCGGAAAGGCGACGGCTTACAGCATCATGCAACTTGAGGATCGCGGCGCCATTTTTGTTGAGCCGGGCACTGAAGTGTACGAAGGGATGATCGTCGGCGAGCATAACCGCGAAAACGACCTGGTCGTCAACATTTGCCGCGAAAAACATGTCACCAACATGCGTTCATCGACGAAAGAACAGACGGCGACGATGAAAAAGCCGCGTCTGTTGACGCTTGAAGAAGCGCTCGAGTATTTGAATGATGATGAATATTGTGAAGTGACGCCAGCCTCGATCCGGTTGCGCAAAAAAATCTTGAATAAAAGCGAGCGTGAAAAGGCGGAGAAGAAAAAGAAAGCGGTTGAGCAGGCGAAATAGCCGGAAGCGCCATGCGCGCGTCTTTAGTTTGCGAACAATCGAAAACGCCTTGGAGAAGGGCGCTATTAGGATGAACGGGAGGGGAATGATGTGAATGTGCTCGAACGGCTCACGTTTTTCGCCTCGCTTTATAAGGTGCACGATAATCCCGAGCGAGGTATGTGGCTATTGTATGTGACAGTGTTGTTGCTTGCCGCGCTTGTGTATCGACTCGGTTTTGCCCGCCGCCTGCCGCTGTTGAAAAACGTCATCATTTACGTCTTGCTGGCGCTTGGCTGCACGGTTTTGACCTTTTTTGCCGTCTTTTTGCCGGTGGCAGAAGGATTGGCCGTCGCCGCCCTCGTATTAATCATTTATAAAGTGCGCCTGAAGCAGGCGAAAGAGGGAGAAAAGTCATGAAATCCGTGCAGGATGCCCTTTATAACTGGCTGACGATCCACATCGTCGCCAAAGCCCGTCCGCACGATGCGGCGGCGCGCGATACGGCCTCGTTTTTCCGCGCCATCTTGGAAAACGACTTTGGTGTGACGGCCGTAGACGCCGTCAAAGATGAAACGAATGGGCAATACATCGTCGAATATGTGCGCGGCGGGGAAACAAAGGCGGCGTGTTTCCCGCTTGAGCTGGCTGAGGCGATGTGGCGGCAGATCGAAGCCGAACCGGAAAAGTATGGATGATGACAACCAAAAAGGCGCGGAAAAGCGATCGCTCTTCCGCACCGTTTTTTTTTTGCAGGATCACCAATCATCGTCTGCGCGGCGGCCGCGATAGAAGCGGAACTTTCCTGTTGCCAGCCGCTGTTTCGTTTTTTCGGCGATGCGGTCGTGGCATTCGCGGCACATGTACGTGTGGATCGGGCGGTTGCGCAGCCGCTTGGCGAGCGGCGATTCATCGTCGATCGTATCGATTTGGTCGCAAAGCACGCATTTGACTCTCATTGTTCACCTCAATACATCCAAACGCGAAATGGTAGAGTGTTCTTTCGTTCCCATTATACCACATTTCCCGCGATCGTTTGTTGATTCAAATGCATTTCACTCCCGCTTTCCTCGGAAATGAGCCGCGCTTTCTGTTCCATTATAACCCACACAGAAACCGTTTATCGATTTAAATGTTCATTCGATTGCTTGTTTTGCTGTTCGTTCAGTTGCCGCTCCTCCCGTTCGTTCAGCTGTCCGTCATTTTCTTCGGTGGGCTTCGGCGTCGTTTCAAACAAGTCGCTCGGCACTTCCGGCATCACTCGTCCGACGATGTCGGCGATTTCGTTCATGAACGCTTGCACCGGCCTCCCCTCATCGATTTGCCGGCCGATGTTGCGCACGCGGGTGTAAAGATCTGGGTCAGCGACAATAATAGCGTTCGCGCCGTACGGATCTTTTTGCAATGCTTCGGCGACGGAATATTTGATGGTGCCGACGCGTGAGGCATCCATATTGGCGCCGACGTCAATGCCGACGATGGCATATTTGCCGACGACGATCGCGGCGGCATTGTGAACGTTTGGAACACGGTCGGCGATTTCTGCAAGCCGGCGGGCGATCTCTTGCCCGGATTTGTTCTCGACGCGTTCATCGACCGTATTTTTGACACGCACGAGTGAACGATTGGGCTCGTTCGCTTCATGATCGTTTCCAAACGTGCAGCCGCTGAAAATCAAAAGGGGAAGGAAGAAAACGGCGAGCCAGCAGTTTCTCTTCATAATGGGCCACCTCGACTTTTTTTCTTTAGTTTGCAAATGTCCTTCTATCTTTATACATGTTTTCATATGTTGTATTACAGCCATTCCCATCCAACGGAAAAACGTGAAAAACTCACATGGGGGGAAGCGGAATTTGGGAAAAAAAATTTACGTGCTCGATACGAACGTGCTGTTGCAAGATCCGTATTCGATTTTCGCGTTTGAGGATAATGAGGTCGTCATTCCAGCGGTCGTGCTTGAGGAAGTGGATTCGAAAAAGCGGTATATGGATGAAATTGGTAGAAATGCCCGCCAAGTGTCAAAGCTCATCGACCGTCTGCGCGAAAACGGCAAGCTGCATGAAAAAATTCCGCTTGAAAACGGAGGGGCGCTTCGCATTGAGTTGAACCATCGTTCGTTTCATCAACTGCAAGAAATTTTTGTCGAAAAAACAAATGACAACCGCATTCTGGCGGTGGCGAAAAATTTATCGCTTGAAGAGCAGGCGAAGGAAGATGGACGCTCTGTCATTTTGGTGAGCAAGGATGCGCTCGTGCGCGTCAAAGCGGATGCCATCGGGCTGCAGGCAGAAGACTTTTTAAGCGACCGCGTCGTTGATGTCGACCATATTTACAGCGGATTTTTGGAGCTGTACATAGGAAAGGACCACCTGCAGCGGTTTTACGACAAAGGGGAGCTCGTGCTCGCTGATATCGCCGACCACCCGTTTTATCCGAACCAGTTCATCATTATGAAAGACGCGTTTGGCAGCTCGGCGTCAGCGATTGGCATTGTCGACCAAAACGGCAAAAAAGTGAAAAAGCTCATCTTCCATCACGAACATATATGGGGCATTCGCCCGCGCAACGTGCAGCAGACGATGGCGTTTGAGCTTCTCATGCGCGACGACATTCCGCTTGTGACGCTAATCGGCAAAGCCGGAACGGGCAAGACGTTGCTTGCCCTTGCCGCGGGGTTGATGCAAACGGAAGATTTGCGCACATACAAAAAATTGCTCGTCGCTCGGCCGATTGTGCCGATGGGGAAAGATCTCGGCTTTCTGCCGGGAGAAAAGGAAGAAAAGCTGCGCCCGTGGATGCAGCCGATTTTTGACAACTTGGAATACTTGTTCAACACGAAAAAACCGGGGGAGCTCGATGCGATTTTAGCCGGCATGAGCTCGATTGAAGTGGAGGCGCTCACGTACATCCGCGGCCGGAGCCTGCCGGAGCAGTTTATCATCATTGATGAGGCGCAAAATTTAACGAAGCATGAAGTGAAGACGATTTTGACACGCGTTGGGGAGAAAAGTAAAATCATTTTAATGGGCGATCCGGAACAGATCGACCATCCGTATTTGGATGAATATAACAACGGGTTGACGTACGTCGTCGAAAAGTTTAAAGACCAAAAAATCGCCGGCCATATCCGGCTCGTCAAAGGGGAGCGTTCGGCGCTCGCACAGCTTGCCGCTGATTTGCTGTAGCTAGGCGTTCCTCAGAGCATCCGCCGTTAAAGAACGGGTGCCAGGCGCGCGGCCCGACGCCGCGAACGTTTCGAAAGGCGCCCGCCGCCTGGGGCGCTGTGGAAAACATCT
Organism: Geobacillus thermopakistaniensis; assembly: GCF_000498995.1. NCBI lineage: Bacteria > Bacillati > Bacillota > Bacilli > Caryophanales > Anoxybacillaceae > Geobacillus > Geobacillus thermopakistaniensis. The sequence goes on along the minus strand of NZ_AYSF01000052.1, from coordinate 57,373 downwards.
GGGGTCAAAGCGCTTAAGGCGGTTGAAGGCGTCAAAAGCTCAAACACCGGGCCGCCCCTTCATGGGGCGCCCGGTCATCGGACGACGAGCCGACGCACATGAGTAATCGGCGCCTCGCGGTTGGAGCCGTCGCCAAAATAAATGTGCACCGGACCGTCGTCGCGCAACGGTTTTCCGTTTTGGGAAAAAGCGAAAATCAGGTCGTACGCCTTTTCCAGAGGGATCACGGTTTCTCCATGTTCCGTCTCAATGACAAGTTCAGACGCGTCTTCATGCGGCTCAGCGTTTCGCAAAAATGGGGCGAACGGCATGCCGAACGAGCCGGTGATGATTTTCTCCTTCAAAAAGCGCCGCTCCGTTTTCAACGTCGGCGGAAAAACCGCGCCCTCTTGAATTTCCCGGTCCCAAAATGCCGACAGCTTTTTGATTTCCTCGTCCTCTTGCTCCGCTTCCGTCGGCTGTGGAGCCGGCTCCGAAAAATACGCATCCATGTCCACTTTCCGGTCGTCGAAAATCCAGACGCCGGGGTCAAGCGTGATCGTAAACTTCACCTTTCCTGTCAGCACAATAATATCGTTCATGAAACACCTCTCCTCTGCATGTTCCCACCGTTTTTAGTATAATAATAATGAAAGAGCTTGTCATGTTCCAGGCCCGGTTGCTGTCAACGGTTTCAACTTGCAAAATGGCTTGTTTCACGTTAAGATGTAAAGAAGGATAGGGGAGAGAACGGAGGGATCGATGTGACGGACGAATCGATGAGCTATCGGGAGAAGGCGTACGCGCTTTTACAAGCGGATGCAGAGAAAATCATCCAACTCATCCGCGTGCAAATGGACCATTTGACGATGCCGCAATGTCCGGTGTATGAAGAAGTGCTTGACACGCAAATGTTCGGGTTGTCACGGGAAATTGATTTTGCGGTGCGCCTCGGGCTTGTGGAGGCGAAAGACGGAAAGGCGCTCCTTGACCGGCTTGAGCGCGAACTTTCCACGTTGCACGAGGCCGTGGCCAAAAAGCGCGTGCGATAAAGGATATATAAAACAACTCAAACGATTGGTTTCCCGTCGTTTGAGTTTTTCTGTTTTTCGGCAGGAAAACAGCGCGCCGCTGCGAATGATTTTAAGTACATACATGTTCACAGGGAAGAGGAACGATGGAACGACAATTATGGAAAAAAGTATTGAAGTGCTATGATTATCCGCTGATCACCGCGGTCATCATGCTGTCGTTGTTCGGATTGATTATGGTGTACAGCTCAAGCATGGTCACCGCTGTCATCCGCTTTGAAGTGCCAAGCGACTATTTTTACGAGCGGCAAAAACTGTGGCTGATTGCCGGATTCATCGCGTTCGCCATCACGATGGCGATTCCGTATAAAGTGTGGCGGGCGGAGCGATGGGTGAAACTCGTCTTTTTTGCTTCTCCATTGATGCTGATCGCCGTCGCTTTTCTCGGCCATACGGCCAACAACGCAACAAGCTGGTTTCGCGTCGGGGCGCTTTCGATCCAACCGGCGGAGCTCGCGAAGCTCGGTCTGATTTTATACTTGGCCGCAGCGTTTGCCAACAAGCGGAAGCGGCTGGCCGAGCCGGCGAAAAGCAATTTGTTCCCCATTTATTATACATTGGTGATTTGTTTCCTGATTGCCATACAGCCTGACTTCGGAACGGCGGCGATCGTGTTTGCCATCGCGATGTGCATCATTGTTTCGTCCGGTTTGCGCCTCGTGTTGCTTCTAAAGCAGCTGCTTTTTTTTACATTGATCGGGACGGTGCTGTCACCGTTTTGGCTCCCGGTTGCTGGCAAAAAAATTTTTTCTCCTGAACGGGTATCGCGTCTTTACAGCTTTTTGGATCCATTTCAATACGCAAACGGCGATGGCTACCAGCTCGTTAATTCGTATTTGGCGATCGGGCTTGGCGGGCTGAAAGGAGTGGGGCTTGGCAAAGGCATTCAAAAATACGGCTACCTGCCAGAGTCGCACACCGATTTTATTATGGCGGTCATCGCCGAAGAGCTCGGCTTATTTGGTGTAGCGTTCACGCTTGGGTTATTGGCGTTTATCGTGCTGCGCGGGCTTTGGATTGCCCGCCGCTCCCACGATGCGTTTGGGAGTCTGCTTGCGATCGGCATCTCCGTCATGATCGGCTTTCAAACGTTCATTAACGTTGGTGGGGTCGTTGGCCTTATTCCGATTACAGGGGTGCCGCTGCCGCTCGTCAGCTATGGGGGAACGTCGCTTGTCCTGACCATGGCTTCGCTCGGTCTGCTTGTGAACATTTCTATGTTTGCAAAGTACGAACAACGGTATAAAAAAGCGGAAAAAACGATGGTCAGCAAACAGAAAAGAGGTCTGACTTTTTAGAAAGTGTATTTACAAATCGGCAAAACTTTTATACTTTTATTAAATAAAGGAGGAGGGACAGAATGAGGACAAGACGAATTCGCAAAGTGCTGGTAGCCAACCGCGGAGAGATCGCCATTCGCGTTTTCCGCGCCTGCACGGAGCTTGATATCCGCACCGTGGCGATTTATTCGAAGGAAGACGCCGGATCGTACCACCGCTACAAAGCGGATGAGGCGTATTTAGTCGGGGAAGGGAAAAAACCGATCGAAGCGTACTTGGACATCGAAGGCATCATTGAGATCGCCAAAGCCCACGATGTTGATGCCATCCACCCGGGATATGGGTTTTTGTCGGAAAACATTCAATTTGCCAAACGGTGCCGCGAAGAGGGGATTATTTTCATCGGCCCGAATGAAGAACATTTGGATATGTTCGGCGATAAAGTGAAAGCGCGGCATGCGGCCATGAAGGCGGGCATTCCGGTCATCCCGGGCAGCGACGGACCGGTCGGCGGCCTTGAGGATGTCGTCCGCTTTGCCGAGACGCACGGATACCCGATCATCATTAAAGCGGCGCTTGGCGGCGGCGGCCGGGGCATGCGCATCGTCCGCTCAAAGTCGGAAGTGAAGGAAGCGTTTGAGCGGGCTAAGTCGGAAGCGAAAGCGGCGTTTGGCAGCGATGACGTTTATGTCGAAAAGCTGATTGAAAAGCCGAAGCATATTGAAGTGCAAATTTTGGGCGACCACGAAGGAAACATCGTTCACCTTTATGAACGCGACTGCTCGGTGCAGCGCCGCCATCAAAAAGTCGTGGAAGTCGCGCCGAGCGTCTCGTTGTCGGACGAGCTGCGCGAGCGCATTTGCGAGGCGGCGGTCCGGCTCATGAGAAGCGTCGGCTACGTCAACGCTGGCACGGTTGAGTTTCTCGTCTCCGGGGATGAGTTTTATTTCATCGAAGTCAATCCGCGCATTCAAGTTGAGCATACGATCACCGAAATGATCACCGGGATTGACATCGTCCAGTCGCAAATTTTAATCGCCGACGGATTTTCGCTCCACAGCCCGGAAGTCGGCATTCCCAAGCAGGAGGACATCCGCATCAACGGCTACGCCATTCAGTCGCGGGTGACGACGGAAGACCCGCTCAACAACTTTATGCCGGATACGGGAAAAATTATGGCGTACCGTTCCGGCGGCGGTTTTGGCGTGCGCTTGGACGCCGGCAATGGCTTCCAAGGGGCGGTCATTACGCCGTATTACGATTCGCTGCTCGTGAAAGTGTCGACATGGGCGTTGACGTTTGAGCAGGCGGCAAGAAAAATGTTGCGCAACTTGCGCGAATTCCGCATCCGCGGCATTAAAACGAACATCCCGTTTTTGGAAAACGTCGTTCAGCATCCGAAATTTTTGTCGGGGGAATACGATACGTCATTTATCGATACGACGCCGGAATTGTTTGTATTCCCGCGCCGAAAAGACCGCGGGACGAAAATGCTTACGTACATCGGCACCGTGACGGTCAACGGCTTCCCTGGCATCGGCAAAAAGAAAAAGCCGGTGTTTGACAAACCGCGCGTGCCGAAGGTGAGCCAAACGGAACCGATCCCAGCGGGAACGAAGCAAATTTTGGATGAACGCGGACCTGAAGGGCTTGTTCGCTGGATCCAAGAGCAGCCGCGCGTGCTCTTGACCGATACGACGTTCCGTGACGCTCATCAGTCGTTGTTGGCGACCCGCGTCCGCACGATCGACTTGTTGCGGATCGCTGAGCCGACGGCGCGTTTGCTGCCCAACTTATTCTCGCTTGAGATGTGGGGCGGGGCGACGTTTGATGTGGCGTACCGCTTTTTGAAAGAAGATCCGTGGGACCGGCTGCTCAAGCTGCGCGAGCGCATCCCGAACGTGCTGTTCCAGATGCTTCTTCGCTCGGCCAACGCCGTGGGGTATAAAAACTATCCCGACAACGTCATCCGCGAGTTCGTTGAAAAATCGGCGCAAGCCGGCATTGATGTGTTCCGCATTTTCGATAGCCTAAACTGGGTGAAAGGGATGACGGTGGCGATCGATGCCGTCCGGCAAAGCGGCAAAATCGCCGAGGCGGCTATTTGCTATACAGGCGATATTTTGGACCCGAACCGGCCGAAGTATAATTTGGATTATTACAAAGCCTTGGCGAAAGAGCTCGAGCAAGCCGGTGCGCACATTTTAGGCATTAAGGATATGGCCGGCCTGTTGAAGCCGCAGGCGGCGTACGTGCTCATTTCCGCGCTCAAGGAAACGGTCGACATTCCGATCCATTTGCATACGCATGACACGAGCGGCAACGGCATTTATACGTACGCCAAAGCGATCGAAGCCGGCGTCGATATCGTCGATGTCGCCGTCAGCTCGATGGCCGGCTTGACGTCGCAGCCGAGCGCCAATACGCTCTACTATGCCTTTGAAGGAACGGAGCGGGCGCCGGAGGTCGATATTTACGGCCTTGAGCAGTTGGCCCGCTATTGGGAAGACGTGCGCAAAATTTAGCCGAAAANAAAGCTGCCATTAAAACGTCGCCGAAAAACGGAAGTATATATGCATGAGATGCCAGGCGGCCAGTACAGCAACTTGCAGCAGCAGGCGAAAGCGGTCGGCCTCGGCGATCGGTGGGATGAAGTGAAAGAAATGTATCGCCGCGTCAACGACTTGTTCGGCGACATCGTCAAAGTGACGCCATCATCGAAAGTTGTCGGCGACATGGCGCTTTACATGGTGCAAAACAATTTGACGGAGCAAGACATTTTTGAACGCGGCGAAACGCTCAATTTCCCAGACTCGGTCGTGGAGTTTTTCGAAGGCTATTTAGGCCAGCCGCATGGCGGGTTCCCGAAAGAGTTGCAGCGCATTATTTTGAAAGGGCGCGAACCGATCACCGTTCGTCCGGGCGAGCTGCTTGAGCCGGTTGATTTCGAGCAAATCAAGCGGGAGCTGTATGACAAGCTCGGCCGCGAAGTGACCGACTTTGACGCCATTGCCTATGCGCTTTATCCGAAAGTGTTTTTGGAATATGCCGAAACGGTCGAAAAATACGGCGATATTTCAGTGCTCGATACACCGACGTTCCTGTACGGCATGCGCCTCGGCGAAGAGATCGAAGTGGAGATTGAGCGCGGGAAAACGCTCATCGTCAAACTCGTCTCCATCGGCCAGCCGCAGGCGGACGGCACACGCGTCGTTTACTTCGAGCTGAACGGCCAGCCGCGCGAAGTCATCATCCGCGATGAAAGCATCAAAGCCGCTGTCGCTGAGCGCATCAAGGCCGATCGGACGAATCCGAACCACATTGCCGCCACGATGCCGGGCACGGTTGTGAAAGTGCTCGTGGAGAAAGGGGAAAAAGTTGACAAAGGCGACCATTTGATGGTTACGGAAGCGATGAAGATGGAAACGACGGTGCAGGCGCCGTTTGCCGGCATTGTCAAAGATATTTACGTCAAAAGCGGCGATGCCATTCAAGCGGGGGATTTGCTAATTGAGCTGTCCAAATGAAACTGTCCATCGCGCGCAAAAAGAGGGTGTCCCAAAAGGATCGGGATACCCTCTTTCGTTGCTCTATATACGTGCTGACTGCTTCTGCTGCACGATAGGTTGTGCCTATCTTGAAGACAGACAACCTTTTGGGTCAGCCCCTTTTGGTTTGCTGACCGACGAACGTCATTTCAACGTCGCCGGCGCCGCTTCCCCAGCTGAATGGTCGGCGGCTTTTACCGGCGCGCGGCGGGTGCGGAGCGCCAAAAGCAATAAATAGCTGAGCACACCGAACAGGCAGGAAATGAAAAAGGCATGCGCCAAGGCAATGTATAAATTCAGCTGCGTAAAAACGACAAGCGCTCCAGTCGTCATTTGCGCGAGCACGAGCAAAAGGGCGATGAGCCATCCGTAGTAGATGACCGGCTGCCTGCGGTAATGGCGGACGGCATGTATTGCGGCGGCGGCGATCCAAATGATGATGACAGCAGCGGCCAATCGATGGCCCATCTGCACCCATTCATGAAACTGAACCGGGAGGAGGCGCGTTTTCGCGCAAAGCGGCCAGCTCGGACAAGCGAGGCTGGCGTTCGTATGGCGCACGAGCGCCCCGGTGTAGACGACGATGTATGAGTATATGGTGATGCCGTAAATATGAAACCGCATTTTGCCGTCAAGCGAAAGGGAAGCGGCGGAAAACGTTTTGTCGATTTCAAAAATCAATAGCGTCAATAGCAGCACAGCGGCAAACGAAATGAGCGAAATGCCGAAATGCAAGGCGAGGACGAAATCGGACTGCCCCCACACGACCGCGGCGGCGCCGATCAGCCCTTGCAAGACGAGAAAGACAAACGATATGACCGCTAAAAACTTTGTCTCCTGCACATGGCCAATGGCTCTCCACGCCCAGATGGAAAGGATGAGCACCATGATGCCGGCAAGGCCGGAAACGAGTCGATGGCTCAGCTCGATGATGAGCTCAGGCGTAATGTGATCCGGCACCCATTGGCCGTTGCACAGCGGCCATGATCGGCCGCACCCCATGCCGGATCCGGTTTTGGTCACAAGCGCTCCGCCAATTAAAACAAACAACATTGCCAACGTGGTTGCCGAGGCAAACCATTTCAGTGAACGTTGCAAAATCTTCACCTTCTTGTATTGAGAAACTGTGATTTTGTCCATATTAGTAAAGTGATGGATTTTATTGCAGCCAACCGTGTCGCCAAGCCAAATCTATTTTACACGATGGCGGCCGGAAACACAAAATGACGTTTGCATATTGAATAAGTCGATTAAGTTTGCTAGAAATATTAATGGGACAAGCGAATGAGCCGTTTTGGGTGCGCGCATTCAAAAATTTGACACAAATTATTCAAAAAAAGTTCACATGATGAGGAAAAAATGTGATTTAATATAAAGAGGAAACAGCCCGTTTTTGCTATTTGGCGTTGGAAAGAATTTCAGGCAACATCACGGCGCCGGCCGGGCAAGGAGCGGCGCAGCGAGGAGGAACAGGAGACATGGCCGAATTGAAAGCGGTGCACCAGGATGCGGCCGATGCCGGTCATCGCTCGCATGTGAGCGTCAAGGCAGTTTGGAGAGAGTTATCGTCTGTTGTGAAAATCGGAATCGTCAATTCCAATTTGATTACGACGTTCGCCGGAATGTGGCTGGCGTTTTATTTTACTGGGGAACACTTTTTGGAGAACCTGCATCTTGTCTTTTTCACACTGTTTGGAGCAGCGCTTGTCATCGCGGGTTCATGCGCCATCAACAACTACATTGACCGCGACATTGATCAATATATGGAGCGGACGAAAGCACGCCCGACCGTCACCGGGACGATGGATCCGCGGCGGGTGCTTTGGCTTGGGATTGGTCTTGTCGCAATCGGCGAGATGGGCCTGCTTATGACAACGGTTACGGCTGCCGTCGTCGGGTTGATCGGTATGGCGACGTACGTCTTTTTATACACCCTTTGGACGAAGCGCCATTACACGATCAACACCGTTGTCGGCAGCATTTCCGGCGCGGTGCCGCCGGTTATCGGCTGGACGGCGGTCGATCCGGAGTTTCATATTGTTCCGCTCATCTTGTTTTTGATCATGTTTTTATGGCAGCCGCCGCACTTTTTGGCGTTGGCGATGAAGCGATGCGAAGAATATCGTGCAGCCGGCATCCCGATGTTGCCGGTCGTCCATGGATTCGCCATGACGAAGCGGCAAATCATCGTTTGGGTGGCATGTTTGCTGCCGTTGCCGTTTTACTTGTTCTCGCTTGGCGTTCCATTTTTAATCGTGGCCACGCTGCTCAATGTCGGCTGGCTGCTGCTGGGATTGGCAGGTTTGAAAATGAAAGATGACATCAAATGGGCGAAGTGGATGTTCGTCTATTCGCTCAATTACTTGACGATTTTGTTCGTGGCGATGGTCATCGCGACGCTTTGGTGAATTAAGATAAAATTCTTTCTTTAGTGAAAGAATTTATATACATTTATCCATCAAAGAAAGAGGGGTTTGATTAGGCTATGAACAAGGGGCTCTGTAACTGGCGCTTATTTTCCCTGTTCGGGATGATGGCGCTGTTGCTCGCCGGTTGCGGCAAACCGTTTTTATCGACGCTCCAGCCCGCCGGTGAAGTAGCGGACATGCAGTATTCGCTCATGCTGTTGAGCACATCGATCATGGTGCTCGTCATTGTCGTCGTGGCGATCATCTTCGTTTACGTTGTCATCCGCTTCCGGCGGCGCAAGGGGGAAGAAAATAAAATCCCGAAGCAAGTGGAAGGGAACCATAAACTGGAAATTATCTGGACTGTCATTCCGATCATCCTCTTGCTCATTTTGGCCGTGCCGACGGTATCAACCACGTTTAAACTGGCCGATGTCAAGGCGATGAACGACAAAAAACGAGATAAGGATACAGTTGTCGTCAATGTTCGCGCCAACCAATACTGGTGGGAGTTTGAATATCCGGATTACGGCATTATCACGAGCCAAGATTTGGTCGTGCCGACGAATGAAAAAGTGTATTTCAACTTGATTGCGTCGGATGTCAAACATTCGTTCTGGATTCCGGCGGTCGGCGGCAAAATGGATACGAACACCGACAACAAAAACCAATTTTGGCTTGTTTTTGACCAAAAGGCGACCGATAAAGCCGGCGGCGTCTTTTACGGCAAATGTGCGGAGCTTTGCGGTCCGTCCCATGCGCTGATGGATTTTAAAGTTCGGCCGTTGCCGCGCGACCAATTTGACGCCTGGGTGAAAAAGATGCAAAATGCGAAAAAACCGGTTGTCACCGATCCGGTCGCCAAAGAAGGGGAAGCGATTTTCAATAAAAGCTGTATTGGCTGCCATGCGGTGACGCCTGTGGACAAGCGTCCGGTGCAAGCGCGCACGGCGCCGAACTTGGCGAACTTTGGCGATCGCGAACGAATCGCCGGTATTTTGGAGCATAATGAAGAAAATCTGAAAAAATGGCTGAGAGACCCGAACAGCGTGAAGCCTGGAAATAAAATGGCGGGTACATATGGCCACTTGACGGAAGAGCAAATTGATGNCCGGTCGCCAAAGAAGGGGAAGCGATTTTCAATAAAAGCTGTATTGGCTGCCATGCGGTGACGCCTGTGGACAAGCGTCCGGTGCAAGCGCGCACGGCGCCGAACTTGGCGAACTTTGGCGATCGCGAACGAATCGCCGGTATTTTGGAGCATAATGAAGAAAATCTGAAAAAATGGCTGAGAGACCCGAACAGCGTGAAGCCTGGAAATAAAATGGCGGGTACATATGGCCACTTGACGGAAGAGCAAATTGATGCATTGACGAAATATTTGATGAGCTTAAAAGTGGAATAAAGCATGAGAAGGAGGTTTCACCGTGAGTACAATCGCGCGCAAAAAGGGTGTTGGCGCCGTTTTGTGGGATTATTTGACAACGGTCGACCATAAAAAAATCGCCCATCTGTACTTGATTGCCGGCGGGTTTTTCTTCCTGCTCGGCGGTCTCGAGGCGTTGTTCATCCGCATTCAGCTCGCCAAGCCGAACAACGATTTCCTTGTCGGCGGGTTGTATAACGAAGTGTTGACGATGCATGGGACGACGATGATTTTCTTGGCTGCGATGCCGCTTGTTTTCGCCTTTATGAACGCAGTCGTGCCGCTGCAGATCGGCGCGCGCGACGTCGCGTTCCCGTTTTTGAACGCTCTTGGATTCTGGATGTTTTTCTTCGGTGGTTTGTTTTTGAACTGTTCATGGTTTTTAGGCGGCGCACCGGACGCTGGTTGGACGTCGTATGCGTCGCTGTCGCTTGACTCAAAAGCGCATCATGGCATCGACTTTTATACGCTCGGGCTGCAAATTTCCGGCTTCGGAACGATCATGGGTGCCATTAACTTTCTTGTGACGATCATCAACATGCGCGCTCCGGGCATGACGTTTATGCGCATGCCGATGTTCACATGGGCGACGTTTGTGACGTCGGCGCTCATCTTGTTTGCGTTTCCGCCGCTTACGGTCGGCTTGATTTTCATGATGATGGATCGATTGTTTGGCGGCAACTTCTTTAACCCCGCTGCCGGCGGCAATACGATCATCTGGGAGCACTTGTTCTGGGTGTTCGGCCATCCGGAAGTATACATCCTTGTCTTGCCGGCGTTCGGCATTTTCTCGGAAATTTTCGCGACGTTCTCGCGCAAACGCCTATTCGGTTATTCGTCAATGGTGTTTGCGACGGTGCTTATTGCTTTCTTAGGGTTCATGGTATGGGCGCACCATATGTTCACGGTCGGGATGGGGCCGATTGCGAACGCCATCTTTGCCGTCGCGACGATGACGATCGCCGTTCCGACAGGAGTCAAAATTTTCAACTGGCTGTTTACGATGTGGGGCGGAAGCATCAAATTCACAACGCCGATGCATTATGCCGTCGCCTTCATCCCGTCGTTCGTCATGGGCGGGGTGACCGGGGTCATGTTGGCGTCGGCGGCGGCGGACTATCAATACCATGACAGCTATTTCGTCGTTGCGCACTTCCATTACGTCATCGTCGGCGGGGTTGTGTTCGCTTTGCTCGCGGGCACGCATTATTGGTGGCCGAAAATGTTTGGCCGCATGCTGAATGAAACGCTCGGCAAAATTACGTTCTGGCTGTTCTTTATCGGGTTCCATTTAACGTTCTTTATTCAGCACTTCCTTGGTTTGACAGGGATGCCGCGGCGCGTGTTTACGTATTTGCCGCATCAAGGATGGGAGACTGGCAACTTGATCAGTACGATCGGCGCGTTCTTTATGGCGGCCGCCACGGTCATTTTGCTCATTAACATCGTGATTACAACCGCAAAAGGAGAAAAAGTGGCGGGCGATGCGTGGGGCGACGGCCGCACGCTCGAATGGGCGATCGCTTCGCCGCCGCCGGTGTACAATTTTGCCCAACTGCCGCTCGTCCGCGGGCTGGACGCTTTCTGGCTCGAAAAAATGGAAGGCAAAAACGAATTGACGCCAGCCGAACCGCTTGGCGACATCCATATGCCGAATTCGTCGTTCCTGCCGTTTGTCATTGCGTTCGGTCTGTTTGTCGCCGCCTTCGGCTTTACGTATCATAACGATGCTGGATGGGGCTTGCCGGTCGGCATTCTTGGCCTGCTCATTACGCTCGGTTCGATGTTCTTGCGCTCGGTGATCGATGATCACGGCTTCCACATCCATAAAGAAGAAGTGCTTGAACTTGAGAAGAAGGGGGCGAACGCCTGATGCATGCAGAGGAAAAATTGACGGCCGAGACGTTTCCGGCCGCGCCGGAACGCGCCACCCTTGAGGGGAAAAATAAGTTTCTTGGCTTCTGGCTCTTTTTAGGCGGAGAGACGGTGCTGTTCGCCTCTCTCTTCGCCACCTATTTGGCGCTCAAAGATAAAACGAACGGCGGCCCTTCGGCGGAAGAACTGTTCCAAATGCCGGTCGTGTTCATGGCGACGATGCTGCTGCTAACCAGCAGCTTGACGAGCGTGTATGCCATTTATCATATGAAAAACTTTGACTTTAAAAAGATGCAGCTCTGGTTTGGCATTACCGTTTTGCTTGGCGCCGGCTTTTTGGGCTTGGAAATTTACGAGTTCAATGAATATGTGCATGAAGGCCATAAGTTTACGACCAGCGCTTTCGCTTCAGCGTTCTACACGCTCGTTGGCACGCACGGAAGCCACGTCGCGTTCGGGTTGCTTTGGATTTTGACGCTCATGATTCGCAACGCTAAGCGTGGGTTGAATTTATACAACGCCCCGAAGTTTTACGTCGCGAGCCTTTATTGGCACTTCATCGATGTTGTCTGGGTGTTCATTTTTACCGTTGTATACTTGATGGGAATGGTGGGGTGAACGTATGGCGAACCAAACGAATTCAGGAAATGAGCGCATCGACTTAGCGTATCGCCGCCGGAAAAATGCGGAAGAAATGCGCCATCAAATGATTGCATTCGTTTTGATGATTTTGTTGACGCTCATTGCCTTCGCCGCCGTTGGTTACGAAGAGTTTTCCCATTGGTTTGTCGTTCCGTTTATTTTGCTTTTAGCCGCCGTGCAGGTCGCATTTCAGCTGTATTATTTCATGCACATGAGCCATAAAGGCCACGAATTCCCGGCGATGTTTATTTACGGCGGTGTGGCGGTTATGCTTCTACTTGTTTGGGCGTTTACAACAGTCGTTTGGTGGTAAGAAAAGGGGGAATCGGTTTTTGCACCGGTTTCCCCTTTTTCAATAGCCTTGGCGCGGCGTCGTATAGTATAATGGGAAAGGACAAATCAGGAGGGGATTCGTATGTTTCAATCGCTGCAAATGTTTGGCCCCGTTGCCCTTTGGAGTCCGTTTTTTTTGCTTATGTTAGCGGCGGTTGCGTTGCTGTACATTGGGATCACCGGGCCATGGCGGCAGCGTTTCGGCCTCGGTGATGCCGTTTCGGAGAAGCAGAAAGCGTATTTTTTGACCGGGATTGCGCTTCTTTATATATGCAAANTGTACATTGGGATCACCGGGCCATGGCGGCAGCGTTTCGGCCTCGGTGATGCCGTTTCGGAGAAGCAGAAAGCGTATTTTTTGACCGGGATTGCGCTTCTTTATATATGCAAAGGGTCTCCGTTGGATTTGATGGGCCATTTGACGTTCACCGCCCATATGGTGCAAATGGCAGTGCTGTATTTGATCGTGCCGCAATGTTTTATTTTAGGCATTCCGGCGCCGCTTTATGAGCGCGCATTCCGCATCACAGCAGTGCGCCGCGTGTTTCGGCTGTTGACAAAGCCAATTGTGGCGTTGCTGCTGTTTAACGGCTTGTTTTCGCTTTATCACGTTCCATTCATTTTTGACGCTGTGAAAATGAATATGTGGCTGCATGCGTTTGTTACCTCGGTCATTTTCGTTGCCGCGTTTTGCATGTGGTGGCCGCTTGTCAACAAGCTGCCCGATTGGCAAACGTTGTCCGGCCTAAAAAAAATGGGTTACATTTTCGCTGACGGCATGCTGTTGACCCCGGCTTGCGCGCTCATCATTTTTACCGATACGCCGCTTTATGCGACGTATACTGACCCGAAAGCATGGATGGCCGCGCTGGCTCTATGCGTTCCTCAAGGGACGCTGGCTTCGCTTGATTTGACCGGGCCGCAAATGTTTTTATCGATGTCGCCGCTCCATGATCAGCAGCTCGGCGGAGTGTTGATGAAAATCATCCAGGAAATCGTGTACGGGACGATGCTGTTCTTCATCTTCACCGAATGGTATCGGAAGGAGCGGGAGAAAGAGCCAAGCATGGATATGGAGCCGCGGCCGACCAAACTGTAAAGCGCGGTTGGCCGCCAACGATGAACAAAGAAGAAAGGGAGAGAAGCGATGGCCGTTTTACCGACAATCAGCACGAGCTGCATCGTGATCAGCGCTTTGCTTGTTGCTTATGGGTGGTATTTGATCAGCCGCAGGCGGATCGAAGCGCATAAAAAGGTGATGCTGACGGCAGCGGTGTTTGCTTTGCTGTTTTTCACCATTTACATGTCGCGGACGTTGTTTATCGGCAATACGAGCTTTGGCGGGCCGGAGAACGTCAAAGTGTACTATACGCTGTTTCTTATTTTCCATATTGTGCTGGCGACAGTTGGCGCCGTATTTGGCCTTGTCACGATTTGGACGGGATTGAAAGACAAGAGGGCCCGCCATCGTCGGCTTGGGCCGATCACCAGCATCATTTGGTTTGGCAGCGCCTCAACCGGGGTCGTCGTCTATTGGCTGCTTTATGTCCTCTATCCAGGGGGCCAAACGACGTCGCTCATCAAGGCGGTGCTCGGTTTTTAACCGGCGGGCAAGGAGCAAGGGCAGCGGCGGTTGCATAGCATAGAATACAACACGCCTATATAGACGTGATTTTGTGCAGCGGGGGGGGAAGGCGGTGAACACGTTTCGCTATCGGAAACGGAGCGCCGTAGAGGCGACGCTATTGACAATTGTCATGATGTGTGTGCGCGGCCAGACGGAGGTCGCCCTTGACGATTGTGAGGTGTTCATCACCGTTGCTCAAGGCGGGCGGTGCCGCGTCACGGTAAAGATGTCCATTCGATATGGGGCGCCGGTGATGGAAGTTTGCCGCCAGCTGCAACAGCATATTGCCGAGGAGATCGCCGCGATGACGCCATATGTCGCCGAGGCGGTCGACATTGTTGTCAAACGGCTTGTCATGCCGGAAAAAAACGCATGAGAACCGCGCTCTCATGCGTTTTTTGATTATTCTTTGATTTTTTCAAGCTCGCTTTTGACCTGCGCCAACACGTTTTGGCATTGGCTGACAAGAGAGGACGGAAAATGCTCATCATCGCCGTATTCGACGCCGTGTGGATAGTAATGTTTCCCTAAAATCGGCGTGAGCAGCTTAATGAGTGCATAGCGCGAATCGACGTTTCCCTCAATGGCGTATCCTTGAACGCGCAAATAGTAGGTGCCTTCTTTCACGACGTATTTCCGGTCGTATGTGACCCGTTCATAATCCCATTGCGCCGCGCGTACAAAGCCGAGGCGCTCCATAATGTCATCAAGGCGGGATAGTTCGACCGTCTGATTTTCCAGTCCGGTATTTTCAAACTTCATCCTTCTTCCTCCTAACAACACAGTATGTAAAAGCGCCAAACAGGAAATCATCCCCTCATTTATAATAGTACGAAAACGGTTTGCTTTTCAACGAATTGTTTGCCGTTGTTTCCGTTTCGCTCGCATTTTTTTGTGTGATCCGGCGCACAATACGGGTAGAAAGGAGAGACGAAGAATGCAAACGGTACGGGACGTCATGTCAACGGATGTGCAATATTGCACCCCCCTTGACAATCTCTACGAAGCGGCGGTAAAAATGCGCGATTTCAACGTCGGGGCGATTCCGATTGTCGATGACGGCCGCCTTGTCGGAATGATTACCGACCGCGATATTGTCGTGCGCGGCATGGCTGAAAAACGTCCTGGTTCGACTGCGGTGACGGAAGTGATGAGCCGCGATCTCGTCACGCTTTCTCCGGACGATTCGGTGCAAAAGGCAGCAGATATGATGGCACGTCACCAAATTCGCCGCCTCCCGGTCGTAGAAAACGGGCGTTTGGTCGGCATCATCTCGCTCGGCGATTTGGCGACGAACCGCTATTCTGATGAACGCGCGGGTCGTGCGTTAAGCGAGATTTCCGAACAAGACGCCATCCATTGACAAATGCAACGGACACGGCTTCTTTCGAGGAGGAGCGCTCTTTTTGGGTGTCCTCTTTTTTTTGCCTCTAAAAAACGGCTATAATGGCAATAAGGAGATTGCGCAGAAAGCGGGAGTTGCCGTGTGAAATGGTTTTTCCTTTTTTTGTTTTTCTTGATTGGATTGTATTATTTTGTGCCGAGTCCGCCGCCCCCGAGCCCCCCGGAGCAGCCAGAGACGAATCGATACATGTTGAAAGAGCCGAAGGCGACGGCCGGCATCGTTGCGTTGATTTTTCGGCAAAGTTTTCGGAAGCGCCGGNATGGTTTTTCCTTTTTTTGTTTTTCTTGATTGGATTGTATTATTTTGTGCCGAGTCCGCCGCCCCCGAGCCCCCCGGAGCAGCCAGAGACGAATCGATACATGTTGAAAGAGCCGAAGGCGACGGCCGGCATCGTTGCGTTGATCGGGCAATCGGCGCAAGAGGCGAAAAAACTGTTTGGCGCCCCAGACCGAATCGACCCGTCAGCTTACGGATATGACTGGTGGGTGTACAGCCGTCGACCCGAGTCGTACGTGCAGATTGGCATCTTGCGCGGTCGCGTCGTCACCGCCCTTGTCGGCGGAGAGAAGGTGAACGTTGAACCGTTTGCGGTCGGCCAGCGGTTGCAGACGATTTTTCAAACGATGCCGGTGCTATCGAACATTGAGATTAAGCTAGGCAACGGGACATACCGGTTTGAGCTGTCTGAACAAGATTACTCATCAAGGCCGGTTGTCAAAGTTGGCAGCGTCTACGCTCAGCTGTATGTTGACCGCTTTACCGGCGAGGTGGCGGCGATCCGCCTGATGGATGCAGAAACGTTCGTCAAGTTGCGGCCGTACGAGCTCGTTTACCGCGGCAGCCTGCCGGCGGCCGCGCCGCTGTCGGAAGAAAAGCGACAGGCTGTTGATGCGGCCAACGCGAAGCAAATTTTTGACTGGACGAATTTGATCCGCCGTCGCCATGGGCTTTCCTCTCTCATGTGGGATGACAAGGCCGCTGCCGCTGCGGAAAAACATAGCCGAGATATGCATGATCACCAGTTTTTCTCCCACGAGTCGCCGCAGTATGGCGATTTATCGAGGCGGCTTGGCGCGCTTCACATTCCGTTCCAGCTTGCCGGGGAAAATATCGCCGCCCATCAAGTCGATGGCGTTGAGGCGACCATCGGATGGCTGAACAGCCAAAACCATCGGAAAATTATGTTGAACGAAGAGTTCACCCGCTTGGGCGTTGGCGTCTACGCCGATTACTATACGCAAAACTTCTTTACGCCGCTCTAAAAATTGGGCGCACCTCTCTTTGTTGGATGCGATATGATATGGCAGATAGGCATGAGTGGACGAAAGGGATGAGAACCGCCATGGTCAAGCCTCTGCATCCTTCCGTTGAACAGTTTAAACAGTTTGTGAAAAAACATCCAAAAATCATCCAAGAGGTGCGCAGTGGCAAAAAGACGTGGAAACAAGTGTATGAGGATTGGTATTTGTTCGGGGAAGACGATGACATATGGGAGCCGTATCGGGAAACAAACGGTGCGGCAAAAGAGGAGGAAAAAGGAACGAACAAATGGCTCGATAAGCTCGCGTCTATGTTTGGACAGATCGATGCAGCCGATGTGCAAAAACATTTGGCGAACGTCCAGCAGGCGATCGCGGCGATCCAAAGCATTCTTTCCGAATTTCAAGGGGCCGGTCAAGAACAAAGAAACAAAGAAGCGCATCCGTTTTCGTTCCGCAAAGATTAAAGGGTGGTGGCGATGAGGAAAGATGTATGGCAATATGTACAAGGAACACCGATGTTGCGCGCGTTTTTGCGCGAACAGCCGCGCTGGTACCGGCTCCTTGCCCGCCGTCCGCATGAACTGTCGACGTTCCAATTGGCCGCCTTGCGCCACTATGAGCTGACGATCCCTGACAAAGTGGAAAGAATCTCCCAATCGTTGCAAATGGCGTCGCTTATGTGGCAAATGTTTAAAGCCATGCGCGACTAATCGGGCGGCCAATGGCAAAGACTAGTTTCGAAAGGGAGTGATGTCTTTGCCAAAGTGGTTTGCATGGTTTGCGGCTGTCATATTGCTTGCGGCGTATGCCTTCTTTGAGCCGGCGCCGTCGTCCTCCGCTCACGCCGAAGCAGTGGGCGGTCCGCTTCAGGTGAAGCATGAAGTGAAAGGAAGCGACGTATTCATTGAATGTGTTGCCGTCCACTTTCCGTTCCGCAAAGGGAGCGGCGGCGGACACATTAATGTCTATGTCAACGGGCAAAAAATGACGGAAGTATACACGGCCGCCTTTATCGTGCGCGGTTTGCCGAGCGGGAAACATACCATCCGTCTTGAGCTCGTCTACAATGATGGGAAAGCAACCGGCATGACGCACGAATTTGACGTCGCCATCCGATAGAGATGACGACGATCGTTTAAAAGGCGAACAGAGGCGATTCGGCACAGTCTGGATCGCCTTTTTTGTTTGCTTCTTTGCTATCTCTTTCCTTTTCATTTTCTTTTCGTTCATGGTATGATGGATAATGGAGGTGCCATTTGGTGAAGATTGCGACTCTCGAGCGCATCGAGATTTTAGATAAAGCAGAAGCGTTGGCCAAAATGATTGTCGAGTCGGACGTGGCGGACGAATACCGCCGCGCCTTTTGGCGGCTGAAGCAAGACCGCCGCGCCCAGCAGCTGATCGCTCGCTTTGTCAAGCTGAAGGAGCGCTACGAAGAAGTGCAGCGCTTCGGAAAATACCATCCTGATTACCGCGACGTGATGAAAGAAGTGCGCGAAGCGAAGCGGGAGCTCGATTTGCATGAGACGGTCGCCGCCTTTAAGGAGGCGGAGAAGGCGATGCAAGAGTTGCTTGATGAGATCAGCGTGCTGATCGGCAAAGCGGTGTCCGAACATGTGAAAGTGCCGACCGGAAATCCGTACTTTTTGTCGGCGGGCTGTTCCGGTGGCTGCGGGGCGGGCGGAAGCTGCGGCTGCCGCACATAAAAAAGGGGAAGGGACTATGTTTCCAAAACGGCAAGGGATTATCGTTTGGCTTCATTCGCTGAAATATGGGAAACAGTTGCGCAAGTTCGGCAACATTCATTACATTTCCAAACGGCTGAAGTATGCTGTTCTGTATTGTGATATGGAGCAAGTCGACCATGTAATGAAAAAGCTCGCCTCGCTTCCGTTCGTCAAGCGGGTCGAGCCGTCGTACCGCCCATTTTTAAAACTGGAATTTGAATCGAAAGGGGAGAAGGAAAAAGACTCCCCGTATCCGCTTGGATGAAGGAAAACAGCGGGTCGAAAAAAAGCCGGCACCGGCTTTTCGACCCGCTGTTTCTTTGTTTACTGCAGCGGCGGGATGAAGCGATTCATCCGCATAATGCCGATCAAATGTTGGTAATATAAATCGGGTTCAGCGAACATCGTCGATGGCTTAACATCAAGGTGAATGACGTCCATGCCCAGCTCCTTTGCGGTTTCCATAAATAGTTCGTACCGTTTGTTTGGCTTGACGGACGGATCGGGAATGCCTTCACGGCAAATGTAAAGTGGTTGGAAATCGCCGGGATCCGTCGGATGAAGGACAACGGCCAAGGAGACGACCGCCTGGCCTTTTTTCACCGTATGAAAGACAAAGAATCCGGACAAACGATGGCGGTTGGCCTTCGCCAATGCAATCAGCTCATATATATCGGAATATCCTTCGCCAAGTTCGATAAATCGTTGGATCATGAATCGTTCCCCCTTGCAAGCATCGTCCACCCTTAACTTTACCGGCCATCCTCGCGAATTGCAATCAAAAAAAACCTTGCGGAAATGAACCCGCAAGGCCCTTTCCAGTTCCTTGCCTCCGCGCAGGGCGGAACAAGGATCGGAAAGAATAAAGAAAAGGGAGAGGAGAAACCGGAGGAAGAACTTATGAGGAAACGTAAGTCTTCTCCGTCACTGGCAACAACGCGTCAAGCGTGTTGCCATTACTCATTATGGACCGTTTGCCGATTTCTATACATGAATGGCGAAAAAATTCCGTAGTTTGACGATCATCAACTTTATGGTAAGATTACCATGAAAACAACGAATCAAATGGATGACAAGGCCACCTTGAAACGGTGAATTGGGTGAAGGCGATGAGAGTCATTTCCGGGACATGCAAAGGACGGCGTCTGCAAGCGGTTCCAGGGATGTCGACGCGGCCGACGACCGATAAAGTCAAAGAAGCGATATTTAATATGATCGGGCCATATTTCTCAGGCGGCAACGGTCTTGATTTGTTTGCTGGCAGCGGCGGCTTGGGCATCGAGGCGCTCAGCCGAGGAATCGAGCGCGTCATTTTCGTCGATCAAGACAGGAAAGCGGTGCAGACGGTCCGAAAAAACGTGGCGGCCTGCGGGCTTGAGAAGCGGGCGGAAATTTACTGCAACGACGCCGAGCGGGCGCTGAAGGCGGTAGCGAAGCGCGGCCTCCGCTTTGCGGTTATTTTCCTTGATCCGCCGTACAAAGAGAAACAGTGGCCGACGTTGCTGTCGTCGATCGCCGGGCGTCAGTTGCTGGAACCGCACGGCGTCGTCGTCGCTGAACACTCGGCGGAGGCGGAGCTGCCGGAGGAGGTCGGCGGCCTGACACGATGGAAGCGGGAAACATACGGTATCACCGGTGTGACGATTTATAGATGGGAAGGGGATGGAAGCGATGGCGAGCATTGCGGTTTGCCCCGGGAGCTTTGACCCTGTGACGTACGGGCATTTGGATATTATTAAACGAGGGGCGAAAGTGTTTGATCAAGTGTATGTGGCGGTGTTGAACAACTCGTCGAAAAAGCCGCTGTTTACTGTCGAGGAGCGGATCGAGCTGCTTCGTGAGGTGACGCGGACGCTTCCGAACGTCCATGTCGAAGCGTTTCACGGCCTGCTTGTTGATTACGCCCGCAGCAAAAAAGCGAATGCCATTTTGCGCGGCTTGCGCGCTGTGTCCGATTTCGAATACGAAATGCAAATTACGTCGATGAACCGCGTTCTTGATGAAAACATTGAAACGTTTTTTATGATGACGAACAGCCAGTATGCGTTTTTAAGCTCGAGCATCGTCAAAGAAGTGGCGAAATACAACGGCGATATTTCCGAGCTCGTGCCCCCGGTTGTTGAGCAGGCGCTGAAGCGGAAATTTGCGTCCACGGCCGCTGATTGACGCTTCCTTATGAAAGCCGCTTAAGCGAACATTGCAGTCGGCGCCGGCCCGGTTTTGCCGTCAAGGGCGGCTCACGGCTGAGACGACGCGAACCGCCCCGATGGCTTTTTGCTGCCAAAAAGCTGGGCGCTCAAGCGTCTTATGAGCGCCCGCGCGATTTACTGACCGCCTTGATGACGAGCCATATATAAAGGCAAAGGAACAACAGTGTCAGGAGCGGCCCGTATTGCTGCAGCAACCGCCAGCCTTCATTCCAAGCGCTGTCTTTTGCGGCGTGAAGAAACGCTGGGATGTGGGTCGGCATCCCGCCGGCTGTTTTGATGTACAACGGTTTCCAAAGCAAGTATGTAAAGGAAGCGGCAAACACTCCGTGCAGCAAGCGCGCGATGAAAAACGGCTGAAAGCGGATGTTCGCTTCGGCGAGAATGCTGGCGACTTGCGCTTGGACGGAAAAACCGCCAAAAGCGAGGACGAAGCTTGTTGCCACTGCTTTTTCCATCAGCATCGCCTCATCGGTCTGACTGATCATTTGGCTGCCGAGTGTAATTTCAAACAAGCCGGAAAACACTGGGATGTCAAGCTGCTCCGGCAGCTGGGCAAGGCGGAGCAGATGGCGCAGCAATGGGGCAAGCTGTTCGGTCAAATGCATCATATACAGAAGTTTATTCATAACCGAAAAGAGAATAATAAAACCGCCGATCATTAACAGTGTTTGGACAGAAGAGCGCACGGCGTCGCCAAGAAGTTTGCCAAGCGGCTGTTCGTTTTTCAGTCGCGTGCGGTGCAGTGTGCGCAGCGCATACGGGAGCGAAAATGAGCGTGGCTGCCGCTTCGATTGCCTCCGTTCTTTTCGGATGCCGTGAAAGCGCATGATCAGCCCAACGCTAATGTTTCCTAAATAGTGGGAAACGGCCAGCACAAGGCCGAGTTGCGGGTTGTTGAAAAATCCCGCTGATACAGCTCCAAAAATAAAAAGTGGGTTGGATGAATTGGTGAACGACGAGAGCCGTTCGGCTTCAATCGTCGTCAGCTGTTTTTCCTGGTACAGGCGGGCGGTCAGCTTGGCTCCAGACGGGTAGCCGGACGCCATTCCCATGGCCCAGGCGAATCCGCCGACGCCCGGGACGCGAAACAACGGGCGCATGAGCGGCTCGAGCAAGACGCCAAGGAAGCTGACGACGCCGAAGCTGATGAGCAGCTCCGAGACGATAAAAAACGGCAAAAGCGATGGAAAGACGACCTCCCACCACATATTTAAACCGCGAATGGACGCTTCAAGCGACTGTTTTGGATAGCAAATGAGCGAAAACGCAAACAAGGTGGCGGCGGAAGCGAGCAATACGGTTTTCCATTTCGCCCCCCAATTTTGTTTCACTTTTCCCCCCCCTTTTTTTGCCGTGCGGTTTCTTGTAGTACAACCTCATATAACCTAATATACGAGCATAGGGGGGCGTTTTAGACCATAAGATGAAAGCGGATAGCGCTGCGACAAAGGGGGGAGGAGGCGTGCCGCCAAAAGTCGGATTGGCGCTCGGGTCGGGAGGAGCGCGCGGGTTCGCCCATCTTGGGGTATTGAAAGTGCTCGAGGAGGAGCATATTCCGATTTCCTATTTGGCCGGCAGCAGCATCGGCGCGCTCGTCGCCGTCCTTTACGCAAGCGGCCATGGCCTCCATCGTCTCTATCGGTTGGCTCAATCGTTTCGACGCAACGATTTTCTTGACTGGACGGTGCCGAAAATGGGACTGATCGCTGGCGAGCGCATCACGCAGTTTATTCGCTTGTTGACGAAAGGGAAACGAATCGAGGAGATGTCCCCGCCTGTGGCTGTTGTCGCCGCTGATTTGCAGACAGGGGAGAAAGTCGTGTTTCGGCAAGGGGAAGCAGCCCAGGCGGTGCGGGCGAGCATCTCGATTCCTGGCATTTTTGTGCCGGCGGAGGTGAATGGCAGACTGCTTGTCGACGGCGGCGTCGTTGACCGGGTGCCAGTGTCGGTCGTCCGAGCGATGGGAGCGGATATTGTCATCGCCGTCGATGTCTCTCCGCTCAACACAAAGGCGGAAATTGCGTCGATCGCCGATGTCATTTGGCAGAGTCTCGATATTTTGCAAGCGGAACTGGTAGCTCACCGTCAGCTCGCCTCAGACGTTATGATCCGGCCGCGAGTCGAACAGTATAGCTCGCGGGCGTTCAAGGATATTGAGGAAATCATCGCTCGCGGGGAAGAGGAGGCGCGGAAGCAAGTGGGAGCGATCCGTCAAGCGATCGAACAGTGGAAGGAGCCATCACACGAATGAAAAAACGGACGTATATTGCCCTGTTTTTCTTTGGCGCCGCCCTCACCTTTCTGCTTATTTTTATGAAGCTGCCGTATTATGTGACGATGCCGGGAAGCGCGCAAAGTTTAAAGCCGCTCGTTCACGTGGAAAACGGCGACCGCGATAAGGGAACGTTTATGCTTACGACGGTGCGGATGGGGCGGGCGAATGTGATAGCGTATTTGTTTGCCCATATCCGCCCTTTTTATGAGCTTCATCCGGTCGAGGAAATCAAGCAGGAAGGGGAGAGCGACAAGGAATATACGATGCGCCAGCTTGAGCTCATGGAACAGTCGAAGGAAGCGGCGATCATCGTCGCTTATCGCCACGCCGGAAAGCCGGTGTCGTATGAACCTCATGGCGTTTATGTCATGAGCGTCCTCCCTGATATGCCGGCCGCCGGCCGTCTAGAGACCGGCGATCGCATCGTCGCGATCGACGGAAAGCCGCTCGGCACATCGGAGCAGATGGTCAACTACATTCGCGGAAAACAAGCGGGTGATCGCGTCCGCGTCGCATTCATTCGCGGCCGGAAGCGGCAGGAAACAGAGCTCGAGCTGAAGCCGTTTCGACAGCACCCGAACCAAGTCGGCCTTGGGGTGACACTCATGACCGATTATGACGTCCGCACCGACCCGCCGGTTGACGTGGAGTCGGAACAAATCGGCGGACCGTCGGCTGGGCTCATGTTTTCACTTGAAATTTACAACCAACTTGTCGATGAAGATATTACAAAAGGTCATAAAATCGCTGGCACCGGAACGATTGATCTTGACGGAAACGTCGGGCCGATCGGCGGTGTTTCGCAAAAAGTCGTGGCCGCTGACCGCGAAGGAGCCGAGGTGTTTTTCGCTCCGAACGAACATGGTGCGCCGACGTCGAACTATCGCGAGGCGGTGCGGACGGCGAAAAAAATCGGGACGCATATGAAAATCGTCCCGGTCGATACGTTCGACGAGGCAGTTCGTTATTTGCGTTCGATGCCGGAAACGTAAATCGGCGCCGTGGCGTATTCTTCTTTCAGCGCGGCGCTGTAGAGCGGCTCCGGAAAAGCGGCGGCGTACACAGCTGCCGCTCTTTTTTCTTGCTCATAAAGAGAGTCGCCGTTGAGTTTGGATGCTCTGGCGACGAGCGGGAGCGCAGCGCTTTTTTTCACCTGCTTTAAGTAGCGGCGGCCGGCTTCACTCATGCCGAGCAGCCGGATATAGGTCGGGTTGGCCGCTTTGGCTTGCTCCTCCTTTGTGAAATTCGTCAACACATGCGCACATAGGCGTTGCAGCCTTGTCCAGGTGTATCGCTTCGTTTTGACGGCGGCAATGAAGGCGGCAAACGTTTCGGCGTGGGCGATGTGTTGCTTCAGCCGGTGTTCGATCCCTTCCTCCACGCCGGCGATGCGGCGCAAGTCGGCCTCTGTGGCGGTCAACAGCCGATATTTTAGGAGCGGAAAATACACTTCCCAATCGTGAAAGCGCCCGTATGTCTCCCGGTATTGGCGGAGTTGTTCGAGCGTAGCGGGCGGAACGTACGCCGCGATCGACTCGAGACGACCGGTTTGTCGCAATGTTTTCCGCAGGCTGGTGGCGCTCGCAATCGACGGGTGGGAAAATGATTCGTCATGATAGCCGGCGGCCAGCCGCGGAATCGTGCGTGGCATCATCGCCAGCTTGTTTTGCCAAATGGCTTTCACATACGCAAAACCAAGCACGTTGTTTGGCTTGGACAAATCAAGCGGAGCGGCGCCGAACTTTTGCCACGCTTCAGCGGCGGCTTTCGGAAAGCTTTGTCCGCGCGCCAGCCCGGTGCGGATGAGGGAATCGAACGTTTCCTTCTGTTCAAGCCATGTTTTGGCCGCGGATAAAAAAGCGGAAATTTCCCCCGATTCGCTGCCAAAGCAAAGCTCTTGGCAGCCGATCGCCGCAAGCAGCTGCACCGCCCCATGTGCGAACTGTTCAGCCGCTTGCACAGCGAAGGCGTACGGCAGCTCGATGACCACATCTACGCCGGCGGCGAGCGCCATTTTTGCCCGCGCCCATTTGGAGACGATGGCCGGCTCACCGCGCTGCAAGAAGTTTCCGCTCATGACGGCGATCAAACAGTCCGCATCTGTCTTTTGTCTCGTTTCGTTCAAATGGTGGAAATGACCGTTGTGAAACGGGTTGTATTCCACGATCACGCCGACGGCTTTCACCTTTTTTCGCTCCTTTCATGGCGATTCGCGCGGCTTGGCCGCAACGAAATGGCTGTCTATTCTATCTGAACTTAGTATGGAATAGAAAGCGGCGAAGATCAACGGCAACATGCGGTGAGGACAGCAAAAGAAACGAAGCGGTCGACCGTTTTCCGATGTCCGCGCGCCGACCGTGCATGTTCAAAATGGCATTTGGAAATGATGGGAGTATGCCGTTCTTTTCCCAAGGAATGAGTGGTTGTAAAGAAAAAACATTGACAAAACTAGAAACGA
The DNA here is from genome assembly GCF_000498995.1 of Geobacillus thermopakistaniensis. Lineage (NCBI taxonomy): Bacteria > Bacillati > Bacillota > Bacilli > Caryophanales > Anoxybacillaceae > Geobacillus > Geobacillus thermopakistaniensis. Next base: position 31,827 of record NZ_AYSF01000052.1, on the reverse strand, counting down.
AACGTATAATTTTATTCGTTGCCTTGAGGTGATGATATGAAATGGACGGTCCAACAGCTTCGCCGTTTTCAACATAAGGAAATGGCGATTGATGAGACGGTCGATGTGTCCGATTTAAAACAAATTGACACGTTGATCCGCGATATTTCGCCGGTGCACGTCCGAGGAAAAGCGGATGTCGGGTCGACAAAATTCACGTTTCATTTGACGTTGTCCGGAACGATGGTGTTGCCTTGTTCGCGGACGCTTGTCGATGTGACGTATCCGTTTTCCATTCAGACGACGGAGACGTTTTTTGCGGATGGCAGCGGCATCGTGAAGACCGATGAGGACACCCATATGGTGGCGGGGGACACGATTGATTTGAATCCCATCATCCGCGAGTTGATTTTGCTTGAAATCCCGTTGCAGCTTATCGCCGAAGGACCGGTTGCCGGCGGAGCGCCGCAACATGGGGAAGGATGGGACGTTCTGTCGGAAGAAGAATGGGAGAAAGCGATGCAAGAGCGGGAAAAGAAAGTAGATCCTCGCCTTGCAGGGCTGGCCAAGTTTTTCGAGGAAAAACGAGAGGAATGATCGTGAGTCGGCGTTGCCGGCCGATGGCGCCGAATATTGCGCACCGTCCGGCAGCCGCCTTGTGTGCCGGCGGATGGCGGCCTCGAGGTTGACTGATTCGCCGGCATGGATATGCCAAAATGCGCCCGACAAGGAGGTGGGAATGATGGCAGTACCTTTTAGAAGAACATCGAAAACGAGAAAACGGCTGCGCCGCACACACTTTAAACTGCAAGTGCCAGGCATGGTGCAATGCCCGAACTGCGGCGAATGGAAATTGGCGCACCGCGTCTGCAAAGCATGCGGAACATACAAAGGAAGAGATGTCGTCAACAAATAATGGCCGACATCGAACGACAGGCTGTCCGAAAAGAGGACAGCCTTTTTGATTGTCTGCAAAAAATCAACGCTGTTCGTCTAGGCGGCAGTTTTTTTCGTCGTGAGGCAGGAAATTGAAGAGAACGCGCCCAATTCATTGATGTGATGAAGAAAGGAGAGACGTGCTGATGGAAGCAATGTTGGAGCATCATGACGGCATTGCACTGTTTACGATTTGCCGTCCAGAGAAACGGAATGCGATCAATTTTGCCGTGATGGGGGCGCTTGAGGAGGCGATGGAACAGGCGGCGGCTGATCCACAGGTGAAAGTGTTCGCCATTACCGGCGCCGGCAGCGAGGCGTTTTGCTCCGGCGGCGATTTGAGCGAGTTTGGGCATTTGCGCGGCACGGAGGCAAGACAGATGCTCATGCGCATGGGAGAGCTGCTGTACAGGCTGCTGACGTTTCCGAAGCCGACGGCCGCCCTTGTCAACGGAACAGCGATGGGGGGCGGCTGCGAGCTGGCGACCGCTTGCGATTTTCGCTTTGCCAAAGAAGGAAGCCGGATCGGATTTGTGCAAGGCCGGCTTGGCATTACAACCGGCTGGGGAGGAGCGTCGATGCTGTTTGCCAAACTTCCGTACGGGCGGGCGCTTGACTTATTGCTGCGCGCCGAGCCGATGACGGCGGAGGCGATGGAAGCGTGCGGTTGGGTTGACGCCATCCTGCCAGCCGAACATTGGCGCGAACAATGGCGTGAACGGCTGGCGCCTTATGCGGAGCGGTCGCTTTCCGTCTTGCAGGCATATAAGGCCGCAGCCGGCGAAAAATGGCGAACAGCTTGGTTTCGAGAGCGGTTTTTCGCCGAGATCGCCCGTTGCGCCGAGCTGTGGGGGTCGGCTGAACATGAACAGGCATTGCGTCCTTTTTTGTGTAAGAAGTAATTTTTTCCTTCTACCGTTTCTACTAGCCGCATACATATAATGACAAAGCGGCGATAAGGGGGGAAGGGGATGACGGGAGTACGTCAAGATGCATGGACGAAAGAAGAGGATGAGTTGTTGGCGAATGTTGTGCTTCAGTATATTCGCGAAGGCGGCACCCAGCTGGAGGCGTTTGCCGAAGTCGGGCGGCGCTTGTCGCGGACGGCGGCAGCGTGCGGATTTCGCTGGAATTCGTGCGTTCGCAAGCAGTACAAGGAGGAGATCGAGCAAGCCAAGCAAGAACGGAAGATGCGAAAAAAAGAAACCCCATCAACAAAGGAAAGCGAGGGGCAGGAGAAGGTGGAAGCGGCAGTCAAAAGCCATTTGTCATGGGCGGAAGTGCTGGCCTTTTTGCAAGCTGAGGAGCAAAAGGCGCGCGACGCTCGACGGACGGCCGATGAAAACCGGGCGCTCAAAAACGATATGGAGCAGCTGCAGCAAATGGTAACGAAGTTGCAAATGGAAAAAGAATCGCTGCAAAAACAACTAGCTGCGATCCAGGAGGAGTATAAAACGCTGCTTTCCATTATGGAGCGGGCGCGCAAAATGGTGACAGACAGCGGGAAACCGGCGCCGAATGCAGTGGCTGAAGGCGTCGACGAAGGGTAAAGGCTGGCTTTTCGCCGGCTTTTTTTCTTAACGGAAGAAGAAGATCTCTGCTAAAATAAGGCTAACGCCATGTTGCAAGAAAGCGGGGGAGAAGGATTGAACATTGGGATTGTCGGCGGCGGAGCAGTCGGATTGCTGCTCGCCGCTTATCTTGGGCGGCGCCATGGGGTTTTTCGGCTCACTTTTAGTCTGACTCCNCCATGTTGCAAGAAAGCGGGGGAGAAGGATTGAACATTGGGATTGTCGGCGGCGGAGCAGTCGGATTGCTGCTCGCCGCTTATCTTGGGCGGCGCCATGGGGTGACGGTCTATACGAGGCGTCCGTCCCAAGCAAGGCAGCTTGCCGAGCATGGTGTGGCGCTAAAAAAAGATGGCGAGACATCGGTCGTGGCGGTGCGCGCGCAGCCGTTTGCTGGAGCGGAGCTGGACGAGCCGCTCGTGTTTGTGACCGTCAAACAGTACGATCTCGCTTCCGTCTGTGCGCAAATCGACGCGTTTCGCCGCGTTCGCACGCTCGTTTTTTTGCAAAACGGCATGGGACATCTCGAGCAGTTGACGATGTTTGCCGACAAAAATGTCCTCGTCGGCGTCGTGGAGCATGGCGCAATGAAGCTAGATGACCGGACGGTGGCGCATACGGGCGCCGGAAAGCTGACACTTGCTTCCCGCTACGGTTCACTTGGCGACGCCCGGGAGCTTCGGGAAGGGGAGCGCGGCTTTCCGATCGAATGGGCCGATGATTGGGAGCGCATTCTTGTGGACAAGCTTGTCGTCAACGCCGTCATCAATCCGCTCACCGCTCTATTGCAAGTGAAAAACGGGGCGCTGCTAGAAACGGCTCCGTACCGCGATATGATGAGGCAGCTGTTTGATGAGGTGCGGAACGTGCTGCCGCTTGAAGACGCCAATCGGGCGTGGGAGCGCGTCGTCCGCATATGCCAAAAAACAGCGGACAACTATTCGTCGATGTATATGGACTTGGCGAACGGGCGCCGGACGGAGATTGACGCCATTTTGGGCTATGTGTTGAAACAAGGGGAGGCGCGCGGCGCTATGCTGCCGGTCGTCCGCTTTGTCTTTTGCGCGGTGAAAGGGAAGGAAGGGAGAGAGACGGATGGGTGATTGGCTCGCTTCAACGCTGGCGACGTTTGTGACCGCGCCGCTTCTGCTGTTTTTGCTCGTCTACTTCGGAGCACGCTTGGTCGGCAGGCGGAGGCGGGCAGCGTTTTACGCCGCGGTCAACGCTGCGACTGTTTTTTTCATCGCCGCTGTCTATTTTTTGCTGACAGTGCTGTTTGGGAAATCGTACTTCGTTCCTCTTCTTCTCTTTTTGTTTGGTCTGCACGCGGCGATCGCGCTTGGCTATTGGCGGAAAAAGGCGGACTTTCGGTTGCGGACGGTGTTCCGCGTCTTTTGGCGGGCGAGTTTTCTCATTTTTGCCTCCCTTTACGCCGGGCTGCTTGTATACGGAATGGCCATTCGCGTTGCGATGAGCCTTTAGTGTGGCCGAGCAAGCCTTTTTTCTCTTGGCAATAAACGTGCTATACTCATGAAAGAATACATAAGAAAGGGAGTTTTTAGCCATGGAAGTTCGCGAAATTCCGTTGCCAGCAGCGACGAAATTGGCGGCTGATTACATAACCGGCGCGTTTCCAGCAGAGAGCGGCTTCGCTTATGCCCAGGCGGACGATGAAGCGTTTTGTCGGCGGTTGGCCTATTTGCAAGGAAGAACCTATGACCGAGAAGGGCTTGCCGACTATTTGCGTGCTTATCACCGGCGCTTCTCGGCGAGTGTGGCTACGATGGCAAACATTGAGAAACTGCGCAATGAGCGAAGCGTCGTCATTGTCGGCGGGCAGCAAGCCGGGCTGTTGACTGGGCCGCTGTATACGATTTATAAGATCATCACCATCATCCAGCTTGCCAAAGAGCAGGAACGAAAATTGGGCGTGCCGGTCGTGCCGCTGTTTTGGATCGCCGGCGAAGATCATGACATCGCGGAAATCGATCATGTCTATGTCGTTGAGGAAGGAGAAGTAAAAAAAGCAGCGTACCCACACAAAACGAACGAAAAACGGATGGCCGCCGATGTGCTGCTGGACCGGATGGCTGCGAAAGAGTGGATCGAGCGCGTCGTCAAAACATATGGGGAAACGGACGTGACGAATGAGCTGCTCTTCTTTTTGTCATCGTGTCTTGATGAGGCGCGCACGTTTGTCGACTTTTTTGCCGCCATTGTGCTCCGGTTGTTCGCTGATCACGGTTTAGTTGTTTTGAACGCTGGCGATGCGGCGGTGCGGCCGCTTGAGCGCCGCTTTTTCGCTGCGCTCATTGAACGCCATCGCGATGTGACGGCCGCGGTGCTCGCTCAGCAAGAGGCGTTGCGCACGCTCGGATATGCGCCGCTGATTGAAATCGGTCGTGACGCGGCCAACTTGTTTTATTACGACGGCCGTGAACGTTCGCTTTTGCAGTATGATGAGGAACGCGGCCTGTTTCACAATAAAGCGGGAACTCTCGTTTGGACAAGAGAAGAGCTGCTTGAGCTTGCCGAAACGAATCCGGCCCGTTTAAGCAACAATGTCGTCACCCGTCCGCTCATGCAAGAGCATTTGCTGCCGACGCTCGCTTTCGTTGCCGGACCGGGGGAGATCGCTTATTGGGCGGAATTGAAAGAGGCGTTCCCGCTTTTCGACCTAGAAATGCCTCCAGTCGTGCCGCGTCTGCAGGCGACGATTGTCAGCCGTTCGCTGCAAACCGACCTGTCCGATATCGGTCTTGAGGTGGCTGATGTATTGACTGGGCGGCTCGATGAAGCAAAGCGGGAGTGGCGGGAGGCGACCGCTCAAGCGCCGCTTGCTTCGGCGTTTGCCAAAGCGAAGGCGGACATTGACGCGGCGCACCGGCCGCTTCGTGAGCTTGGGGTGGCGATTGACCGCGGATTGGAGGGATTGGTGGCGAAAAATGCCGCCATCCTTCAGGCGCAAATCGAGTTTCTTCAGCACGCGCTCGAGCGGGCGCTGTTGCGCAAACATGAGACGGAGTGGCGGAAATTTTGGCGCATCGAGACGTCGCTTCGGCCGAACGGCGCGCTCCAGGAGCGGGTTTGGAACGTGTTTTATTACATCAACCGCTACGGATTTGATTTTGTAGAAAAACTTTTGGCCATTCGCAGTCCTGGCAATGGAATGCATAAAATTGTATATATGTGAGGCTTTTTCAAAGAAAAAGTCGAAAAGAAACATCCTGCTTTGAGCAGGATTTTCTTTTTTGTGAAATGAATTGTAAAAAAACAACATTCATTAAATGGAAATAAAAGTAAAGGGGTGAAGCCGCCAGGATGGCTGTGATTGGCCCGTCCGACAAAAAGAAACAAAAAAGGACGTTTTTTTACAAAAAAAGCTAAAATTTTGTCCATCTTTGCGATATAATAAGGAGGCGGCCACTGGCCGATGTGAGTGTGGCTTTACGCAACGAAGGTGGTGGACATGTGTTTCAACATACAACAGTGTTGCTGAAAGAGGCAGTCGATGGGCTGAACATCCGCCCTGACGGCATTTACGTCGATTGTACGCTGGGCAGCGGCGGCCATAGCGAATATTTGCTCTCCCGTTTGTCGGAACATGGGAAGCTGTTTGCCTTTGACCAAGACGAAGCCGCCATCATGCATGCGCGCGAACGGCTCGCCCGCTACGGCCGGCAAGTGCAGTTTGTGCACCGGAACTTCCGGTTTTTGCAAGAGGAGCTTTCGGCGCTTGGCGTCAAGTCCGTCGACGGCGTCTTGTTTGATTTGGGTGTTTCTTCACCGCAGCTTGACGAACCCGAGCGCGGCTTCAGTTATCAGCACGATGCGCCGCTTGATATGCGGATGAACCGCAAGCAGCGGCTGACGGCGGCGGAGATTGTCAACTGCTGGCCATACGAGGAGCTCGTCCGCATCTTTTTCCGTTACGGCGAAGAGAGGTTTTCGAAGCAAGTGGCGCGCAAAATCGAGGAAGTGCGCCGCACGAGGCCGATTAAAACGACGGGGGAGCTCGTTGATGTGATCAAGGCGGCGATTCCCGCCCCGGCTCGCCGCAGCGGCGGACACCCGGCCAAACGCATTTTTCAGGCGCTCCGCATCGCGGTCAACGACGAACTTGAGGCGTTTCGCGAGGCGCTCGAGCAGGCGATCGAACTGCTTGCACCCGGTGGACGGGTGAGCGTCATTACGTTTCATTCGCTTGAAGATCGCATTTGCAAAGAAACGTTTAAAAAGGCGAGCGAAAGTCCGCCATTGCCTCCGGGGCTTCCGGTTCTCCCCGACGACTACCGCCCCGTGCTGAAAATCATTACAAAAAAACCGATCGTTCCTTCCGAGGAAGAGCTCGAACGAAACCACCGCGCCCGTTCGGCCAAACTCCGCATTGCCGAAAAGCTGTAGATGACGAAAATAGCGGGGAAACACAACCAATTTCAATGTGGGCGCCGCCCATTGCGGCGAAAAACGAATGCATGGAGAAACAGGAGGGGAAAAATGTGAACGATGCAGCAGTCAAAGTCGCGCGTGAACAACGACATCCGGCGGCACCGCCAAGCCCGAAGACGCGGCGGAAGCAGCGCTTTCGCCTGTCGCTGGCTGAAAAGATGCTATTTGTGTTGTTTTTCTTGTTTGTCTTCTATGCGGCGGTTCATATCGTCTCGAACCAAGTGCGCATTTACGAATTGAACAAAGGGGTGCAAAAGCTCGAGGCGTCGATTGACGAGCAGAAAAAGGAGAACAATGACCTATATGTCGAGGTGCAACGGCTGAGCGCGTACGAACGCATTTTGCAAAAGGCAAAAGAGCTCGGTTTGTCGCTCAACGAAAACCATGTGAAAGTTGTGCAGGAATGATCGGTGATGGAGGCAAGAAAGCATCGCAACACCCATCAGGGAGCGTTCATCCTGTTTTGCCTGTTCGGCTTTCTCTTTTCTCTGTTGTTCGCCCGCTTTGTGCAGCTTGAATGGACCGGCAAAGCGGACGGCCAAACGCTGGCTGTGATCGCGGAGCGGCAGCATCAACAAACGCGGACGATCAAGGCGAAGCGCGGAACGATTTTCGACCGCAACGGCGCCATTTTGGCTGAAGATGTACCGTCGTATACGGTTGTGGCCGTTTTGGATCCGAAGATGACAACCGATCCAGATCATCCGCACCATGTGGTCGATCCGAAAAAAACAGCGGAACAACTCGCCCCGTTGCTTGGCATGGACGTCGAGGCGATGGAACGCATTTTGACCAAAAAAGCGAAGCAAGTCGAGTTTGGGGCCTACGGCCGCAACATCAGTTTTGAGCTGAAGCGAAAAATCGAAGCGCTCCATTTGCCAGGCATCGCTTTCATCCGCGACACGAGCCGGTTTTATCCGAACGGCATGTTTGCGTCGCACGTCATCGGCTATGCGCAAAAAAATGCAGCCAACGAAACGGTCGGCAAAATGGGAGTGGAAAAAGAGCTTGACCGGTATTTGCGTGAAGAAGACGGCTATGTGTCGTTTGCCGGCGACATAAACGGCTTCCGCCTCCCCGGGGGGAAAGAGCGCATTGTCAAGCCGGACAATGGGGCAAACGTCTATTTGACGATTGACGGAAAGATTCAATCGTTTTTGGAAGATGCGATGAACAGCGTCGAGAAGCAATACAAGCCGAAAAAAATGATCGCCATCGTCGCTGATCCAAAAACAGGGAAAATTTTGGCGATGGCGACGCGTCCGAGCTTTGACCCAAACAAGCGTGATATTACGAACTTTTTAAATGACGCCATTTCCTATCCGTATGAGCCGGGATCGACGATGAAAGTGTTCACGCTCGCGGCGGCCATCAACGAAGGAGTGTATAACGGCAACGAAACGTATCGCTCCGGTTCCTACAAAGTGGGGCCGAACACGATCCGCGACCATAACGATGTCGGCTGGGGGACGATCACGTTTAATGAAGGGGTGCAGCGCTCTTCAAACGTCGCCTTTTCGATTTTAGTGAAAGAAAAGCTTGGTGAAGATCGGTTTTTGCAATATTTGCACCGTTTCCATTTTGACCGGAAAACGGGCATCGATTTGCCGAACGAAGCGGTCGGACAAATCCGCTATCGCTACCCGATTGAACGAATTACGACCGGATTCGGCCAAGGGACATCGGTGACGCCAATCCAGCAAATCCAAGCGGCGACGGCGATCGCCAACGATGGGAAAATGATGAAGCCGTATGTCATCGAGAAAGTCGTCGACCCAGACAGCGGCAAAGTCGTGCTCGATCATGGGCCGACCGTGGTCGGCGAGCCGATTACGGCGGAAACCGCGCGCAAAGTGCGCGCCATTTTAGAGACGGTCGTCACGTCCGAGCACGGCACCGGCCGTCCGTACCAAATCAACGGCTACCGCGTCGCCGGCAAAACGGGGACGGCGCAAATTCCGTCGGCTTCCGGGGGCTATTTGACCGGACGGGAAAACTACATTTTTTCGTTTTTAGGCATGGCGCCGACGGATGATCCGAAGCTTCTCATGTATGTCGCGGTCCAACAGCCGCACCTCGATGTGACTGAAACCGGAGCGGCGCCGGTGTCGCAAATTTTTACGACGGTGATGAAAAGCAGTTTGCAATATTTGCATATTGAACCGAACGGGGAAAAACGAATGAAAGCAAAGACTGCCCAACCGCAGGCGCTTGATTCATGGATCGGCCAGCCGGCGGCTTCGGCAGCAGAGCAGCTGAAGGAAAAGGGATATGTGCCGGTCGTGATCGGCCGCGGCAAATATGTTGAGCAGCAGCTTCCGCAAGGCGGCGATCACGTTCTTTTGGGCGAACGGGTCGTGTTGAAAACGGACGGGGCGGCAACGATGCCGGATTTGCGCGGCTTCTCGCTGCGCGACGCTATGAAAGTGGCTCATATACTCGGCTTGCGGCCGAGCACGAAAGGGACCGGCTATGTCGTCAGCCAAAACATTCGTCCGGGAGCGGAGGTGCGCAAAGGCGATTATTTAATTGTTGAATTGGCTCCGCCGCGCCAATGGGAGAAAGAGGCGGCGGAGAAGGAGAAAGAGGCGGCTTTACGGAAAGAAGCCGAGCCGCATGAATGATTTTTGCCGTTCTATAACGGGGCGTACAAGCATATAGTGGAACGAGCCCACCATGAAGGAGGTTCCGCCATATGCGCGTATCGTACGTTACCGTGCGCAAGCGGTTGACGATCGTGTTTTTGATCGGGATTTTGATCTTTGCCATTATCGATCTCCGTCTCGGCTACGTCCAATTTTGGCTCGGCGATCTATTAGCGGAACGGGCGAAAGGGCTATGGGGCCGGAACATTCCGTTTGAGCCGAAGCGAGGCGAAATTTTGGACCGCAACGGCGTCCCGCTGGCGACGAACATGAGCGCGCCGACGGTGTATGTCATTCCGCGGCAAGTCAAAAACCCGGCAGAGGCGGCGAAAAAGCTGGCCGGGGTGCTGGGCGGTTCGATCGAATCCATCTATAAACAAATCACGCAAAAAACGTCGATCGTCCGCCTGAAAGAAGGGCGGAAAATTTCCGATGAAAAAGCGGCGAATGTGCGCTCCCTCGACTTGGATGGGGTGTATATCGCGGAAGATACGAAGCGCTACTATCCGTTTGGCAGCTATTTGTCGCACGTGCTCGGCTTCACCGGCATTGACAACCAAGGGCTCACCGGGTTGGAGCTGTATTATGACAAGGAACTGAGGGGCGAGCGCGGCTCCGTGCAGTTTTATTCCGATGCGAAAGGGCGGCGCATGCCCGATATCGCTGATGACTATACGCCGCCGACTGACGGCTTGAATTTGGTGTTGACGATCGATTCGCGCATTCAGACGATCATTGAGCGCGAACTTGACATCGCGGAGGCGAAATACAATCCGGACGGCATCATCGCGATCGCCATGGACCCGAACACCGGTGAAATTTTGGCGATGGCGAGCCGGCCGACGTTCAATCCAGCGGATTACCGGAGCGTTCCTCCGGAAATTTACAACCGCAACTTGCCGATTTGGAGCACGTACGAACCGGGATCGACGTTTAAAATCATTACGCTGGCCGCAGCGCTTGAGGAACATAAGGTGAATTTGCTGAAAGACCATTTCTTTGACCCGGGCTACGCCAAAGTAGCCGGCGCTACGCTTCGCTGCTGGAAAAAAGGCGGCCACGGAGATCAGACGTTTTTGGAAGTCGTGCAAAACTCGTGCAACCCGGGGTTTGTCGAGCTTGGCGAGCGGCTTGGAAAGGAGACGTTGTTTCGTTACATTAAGCAATTCGGTTTTGGTGAGAAAACGGGCATCGACTTGCAAGGCGAAGGAACAGGCATTTTGTTTGATTTGAAACGGGTCGGGCCGGTGGAACTGGCAACGACGGCGTTTGGCCAAGGGGTGTCGGTGACGCCGATCCAGCAAGTCGCTGCCGTGTCGGCGGCAATCAATGGCGGTATTTTGTACACTCCGTACATTGCCAAGCAGTGGGTCGACCCGGAAACAGGAGAGATCGTCCGCCGCAACACGCCAAAAGCGAAACGGCGCGTCATTTCCGAGGAAACATCGAAACAAGTCCGTTACGCACTTGAGAGCGTCGTCGCTCAAGGAACAGGGAAAAAGGCGTATGTCGAAGGGTACCGCGTCGGCGGCAAAACGGGAACGGCGCAAAAGGCGCAAGGCGGCCGCTATTTGCAAAACAACCATATCGTTTCGTTCATCGGCTTCGCTCCGGCGGATGACCCGAAGCTTGTCGTGTACGTCGCCGTCGACAACCCGAAAGGAACGGTTCAGTTCGGCGGCACGGTCGCTGCCCCGATTGTAGGAAAAATTATGGAAGATAGTTTGCGCACGTTGGGCGTGAAGCCCCGCAAAGACCAGCTCGAGAAGGAGCGCGACTGGAACGAGCCGAAAGTCATTGAAGTGCCAAACTTGATCGGAATGACAAAAAATGATTTGCAAGAGCAGCTTTTTGACTTAAAATTAGATGTTAGTGGCGAGGGAGATGTCGTTGTTGAACAATCCCCGAAGCCAGGGGCGAAAGTGAAAGAAGGTTCAACGGTCCGCATTTATTTGGCGAAACGCGAAGCGGTAGAAGAACGGTAAGACGAACGCGCAAGGGGCGACCGATGCGATGACACATCGGGTTGGTTGTGCCCCTTTTTCCGCTGTCTGCCTAACGGAGCGGACGATTTCGAAGCGAAAGGGATGAACGAAATATGAAACTGCTGACGCTGCTGTCACACTTGCCCGGTTTTTGGGTGCACCATGGAGGCAATCCCGATATCGTGGCGCTCGAAATGGACTCGCGCCGCGTTGCCTCCGGTTCTCTCTTTTTTTGCCTTAAAGGGTTTACAGTAGACGGACACGACTTTGCCGAGGAAGCGGTGGCGCGCGGAGCGGCGGCGATCGTGGCCGAGCGGCCGCTTTCCGTTGATGTTCCCGTCGTTCTTGTGTCGGACAGCCGGCGGGCGATGGCGATTTTAGCGGACGCGTTTTACGGGCGGCCGACCCACCGCCTTCATTTAATCGGAGTGACAGGCACAAACGGCAAGACGACGACAACGTCGATCATCGAACAAATCGCGAGAAAAACCGGCAAGAAAACAGGGCTCATTGGCACGGTTCACATCAAGGTCGGCGACCGCTCCTATCCGGCGGCCAATACGACGCCGGAGTCGCTCATTTTGCAGCGCATGTTTAAACAGATGGTCGATGAAGGAGTGGAGTTTGTCGCCATGGAAGTGTCGTCGCACGCGCTGCACCAAGGGCGGGTGCATGGCTGCGATTACGATGTGGCCGTCTTTACGAACTTAACGCAAGACCATTTGGATTATCACGGGACAATGGAAGAATATCGGAACGCCAAAGGGCTTTTGTTTGCCCAGCTCGGCAACCGCTACGACGAACGGCGGCCGAAATTTGCCGTTCTCAATCATGACGATCCGGTTTCGCAGTATTATAAACATATGACGGCCGCGCCGATCGTCACATACGGGATGAGGGAAAAAAGCGATGTGATGGCGGAACAGATCCGCATGACCGCAGGCGGCATGGCGTTTCGGCTTTGCACGCCGCACGGATCGGCGGCGGTCGAAACGAAACTTGTCGGCTCGTTCAATGTCTATAACATTCTCGCCGCTGCCGCTGCCTGCCTTGCCTCTGGCTTTTCGCTTGAAACGATCGCCGCGGCGCTTGCGGATGTCGAGCCGGTGCCGGGGCGGTTTGAAACGGTTGATGAAGGGCAAAACTTTACGATCATCGTCGATTACGCCCACACGCCGGACAGTTTAGAAAATGCCTTAAAAACGGTGCGCCAATTGGCGAAGCGAAACGTGTATGTCGTCATCGGCTGCGGCGGCGACCGCGACCCGTCGAAACGGCCGCTCATGGCGCAGGTGGCGGTGCGGTATGCGGATGTCGCTATTTTTACCTCCGACAATCCGCGTTCGGAAGACCCGAAGCAAATTTTGCGCGACATGGAAGCGGGAGTAAGCGCTGAGATCGGAAAGCATGTGACGATTCCTGACCGTGAAGAGGCGATCCGCTACGCCATTGGCCAGGCGCAGGAAGGCGATGTTGTGTTGATTGCCGGCAAAGGGCATGAAACGTATCAAATCATTGGCAACGATGTGATTGAGTTTGACGATCGCGCTGTTGCCCGAGCGGCAGTGAAGGAGAGAGGATGACCATGATCGCATACAGGACGGTGCAATCGATGGCGGTGGAGGCGCGCGGCATTGTTGATGAAACGATCCGCTTTCACGCCGTGTTCGTCAACCCAGCCAAACAAGTGAAAAAAGGGTTGTTCGTTCCGCTCGAAAACGGGGCGGAAACATTGAAAACGGCGATTGAACACGGAGCGATCGCTTCATTTTGGCGTCTGGGAGAGCCGTTGCCGCGCTACATTCCAAATCAATTTCCGATCTTTTTCGTTCCGTCGCCGCTCGAGGCGGCAGCGGCATTGTTCGAGCGATACTTGGAGCAAGACCGTGCAGAGGGTGTGCAGTTTTTCTTCGCTCTTCCTGAAGACAGCCCCCTTGCTGGCGAGGCTGTGCGCCGCCGACTGGCGGAATTGGAGAAGCGATGGCTGGACGCTCGGCCGTTTAAAGGATGTGACGATGCATGCCAGAACAAGCGATCGTGATTGCCATGGCGGTTTCCTTTCTCATCACTGTCGTTTTGTCGCCGCTGTTCATCCCGTTTTTGCGGCGGTTGAAATTCGGACAAAGCATCCGCGAGGAAGGGCCGAAGTTTTCGGCGCGCTTTTCGCTTGTCAAGC